>JAJRXH010000735.1 GCA_024276395.1 archaeon | reverse complement strand
TTATTGATTCCTACCTCGTCATTTTCGCTGAAATGAGGATGAATATGAGGTAAGAATTTCAAGGTGAATTAGGGTTAACGCTTGGGCGTTTCTGAGAAGGTTTCACATCATGCTGTAAGGTCTGAAAAGGAAGAGGGAGGGTTGAAGAGAAGTTTAATGATATTTTCGTAACTCTGGATAACGCTGTTTTATCCCATTAACAGTTTTCATTAAGAAGGACCAACCTTCTGGGGTTAGCTCTCTCACGTTTCGTGCTGATAATTTTACGAGATTTGCTTTTTCCAATTGCTGGAAGATAGTCCGGATAATTTTTCCAGACCCCTGATGAAAGTGTTCAGGCTTGGTGCCATTTCTCTTGCGGTTGCCGTACATCTTTCGGGCTTTTCCAACGCCCATTGGGCCGTGAATGGCTAATTTTCTCAACAAGGAAGCTGCTCTAATGTACCACCAGTCTGGATTAACCGGAGGTTTTTCTTTCCCAGCTCCAGTTTTTACATATTTGCTCCATTCTGGTGGTTTTACTTGTGGATATTTCTCCTTGAGTTTTTCACTTACAGTAACTATTAGATCATATGCTGGAACTTGATGTACTGATGTCATCGTGTCTTCTCCCTTTTATCTCTCTTGATGCATATTATTGCTTTCTATGACACCGTTATTTTTTTGTTAATAAAATGTTTTTCTTGTTGAAAGAGGAATGAGAGGCGTGTTTATGCTGAATTTTCCATCCGTTCTACATCCTTGATGGCGTTGTCAAAGGCTCTAACAATTGTTTTCAGGTGTTTGACGAATTCTTTTACCGAAAGAGATATTGTTCGTTTCAGTGAGACTAGTTCCGATAATGTGCTCGAGTGTATTGATTTTTGTAGTTCAAAAATTCGTCCCTGGATCGACTGGAGTGAGTCGTGGCATTCCTCGATTTTTTGTATCCTAGTGGTAAGTTGGGACTCGATGGTGGTGAAAAGTGAATTCATCATTTCTCTTATTTCCTTGAGATCCGCTGATAAGTCAGACGTCCATTCGTTCAAATGTTTTTTATAGTTAGTCAAATATTCGTTATTGTCGTGCTCAAATTGTTTGGTCCATTTCATTATGTTCTTCTTCCCTTCCTCTATGCTTTTATCTATTGCTTGTTCAAGGTTTGTCAACGAGATTTCTATTGAATGAATCAGTGCATTAAGTGCATCTTGCTCGATGGTTTTAATTCTCATGGATATGTCATCCATTTCCTTGTCAACTCGTTGGTTAAATTGTTGCTTTATGGTGTTGATTTGATCGTGTTGCGTCTTTATAATTCGTTCAGCGCGCTGCTCGATGGAGTAGATAATATTATTAACCTCTCGTGATTGTGAATTGAGGATTTCTCGTGTTTCATTTAGTGCTGTCTTTCTTACTGTGATGAATCGCTCTCGAAATTGGTGGAGATTGGTAATGATGGTCTCGTGTAGCTCGCCATTGTAGTCATTTACGAGTTCTTTCAATATTTTGCTAGAATTTTTTAGCAACTGGTAAGCTTTCTCATGGATGTTTTTTGTCTTTTTTGCGTGCTCTTTCATTTGATTCTCGATTTTGCTGAAATATGAGAGATTTTCCGCTGCGATTTCCTTGAATTTCATTTCTAGTTCTTTAGCAAAAGTAGACGAAAGTTGAGTTGCGCGTTCAAGATGCTTGTCCATGACCTCTTGCAAGGTTTTTTCCAAGGTGATTTCAAATTGTTCGCCAATTTGATTAATTTTTTGAAGTTGTTGCTGAAACATCTTGTTCAAGCTAGTTTGGATTTCAGTTTGGGTTCTTTTTAATTGTAAAATGGTGTCTTCAATTCGTGATGATACCTCTTCTT
>JAJRXH010000734.1 GCA_024276395.1 archaeon | reverse complement strand
ATTCATTTGCTTGATTTGGACGATTTTCACTAGCTTGGATTTTTCACTAACTTGGATTTTGCATTCTTTATAAAAAAATAAGGGACATGATGGTTTAGATGCCTTGCTTCTCTCGTATCACTCTCGTATTGATTATTAGGAGAAAAAGGGGCGGTTTTTTGGGAATAGAAGGATTGATAACGTGCTACTTCTTGTAGAAGAAAAATATATCATGGTGTGTTGAAGTGACAAGTTACATGCAATGTTGACACTAATCATTGCCCTTATCCATCTCTTTTACGAGTTTTACTGAAACTTTTAAATTAGGAGGTGAAGCTCCAGTCAAACACGTTATATCGTCTTATGGTCTTGTTGAAGTTGATATGATGCGGAATGTTGTTATAGAATTCTTGTCACGTGTCTAAACCAGGCTGAGTTTCTCGTGAACGCGAAAAAACAACTTGATTGTCTGATATGAATTGAAGTTGAAATGCGGTGTCTTTTAATGTTTCCTTGACTTCATTAAGACTCCTTTGGTAGTATCGTTTGCGGGTGACACGGTGAATGTACTGAAAGATGACAAGAAGAATGGAATTTGATTTCATTCGCGAGATGAGAATCTTGATTTCTTCACGTGTACATGTACTTGTGCAAGGTTCTGGTGGTGACAAACTTGACCACGATTCCCACGTCAGAATCCACGAGAATCACTCTATCGTAGCTAACCTAGAAGGATGGAATTGCAATATATATCCAACTTAAATACTTGAACCTGTTCAAGGGGAAAAAATAAACAATTAAAGATGCGAACCAGTAACGCAGATGATGAACTTCTACATTATTGATTTCTTTCATCGATTTTGTTTCCAGTCTGTCTAATTTCTGATTCGTTTTTAGCTTGTCTTTTGCTTTTGGCTCGTCTTTTAATTGATTTAATTGATTGAAAGATACGAAATAATAATTTTCCTTAGTTTTTGAATCAAATACCTGGCTTATTTCTCCAAGTGAGAACTTCTTGGCTGAATCAGCTGTAATTAAACAAGACATGCATTCAACTTGTGAATTGAAATGAAGTTTAATCATCATTCGGGAAACAGAGGTCCTAAATCTAACTATATACTCCAAGGATTCATCTTCATTCATCTTAAATTCAAGAGAACACTCATTTACAGGAATGAATCTCTCAATACTTAGATCAAAATGTCTCTGGTTATCTAAGCTAAGAATGATCTGATCCTTCTTCTGTGGCTTTCTTTCACGTTTCTTCATGACCTTTCACTTGATCTTTTTTCATTATTTATTTAGGGATGCTCTACGAAAGGATATTGCCCAACTCGTTTCGTGAGAATTAAAGTGAAATTGCATTAAAATTCTTATATTAGTTTAATGATGTCAAGGATTTTGCATCCTTTGTCTAGAAGATTCTGCACATTCCTTTTGGACAAGTTTGCAGTTTATATGATAACACGATAGAGAGGTATTTTTTGTCTTTCTCACTTTTTCTCAAACATCGGATGCATCTTAATCATCACAACGTCACTACCGTTTCAACCTATCAGAGTACTTTCAAACATTGTTTCCAGAACGTCACCGTCGAAGACAACCTTAGCCTCTATCTCCCCGAGTTCTCCTCAAACGGTATGGTCACATTCATATTCGAATTGTACGTGGTTGTTTTCCACCCTCGTTGTCTGCTCACTGTCCAAACGCGCTACGTGAGTCACGGTTATGGACCTGTGCGACAGTATTTCTACCCTTTTCCCTTCAAGTATTTCTATCCCTATCAGTTCATCTCAAACAGAAAGAATGGACTCCACCTTTGTTCAGGCAACATGTGGTATGATTATAGTTTTCTGTCAAGTTTTCTACCTCATCATGAATTTATCAAGAAAACATCCATCAATTTAATGGT
>JAJRXH010000733.1 GCA_024276395.1 archaeon | reverse complement strand
GTCATCACGTCGGTGATGCGTGGCTTTCAAGCATCGGCATCGCGTCATCCGTGATGCTGCTGTCGTTCCGTGCGTTGCGAGGATAAAAAACGAGTCCTCGTAGGATTACCCTTGTCACGGGTGGTTTTTCTTTTTTTCTTCATCATTTTTGATGATCTTGGTGTGGTGTAGGTAGAAAGTTGCTCAACTTTTTTAATTCACGGCGTGAGTTTTTCATCATGGAGAGACGTCTTTTTCTGAGGGAAGACAAGGTTGCATCCAGGCGATATTGAAACAAGAAAATGGAGTGTTCATTGATGGGTGATTTAGAGAAATTTCTAGGAAAACAGCGAATTGGGCGAGAAGACAAATTAGAAGAACATCATCAAGTCAAAGGAGGAGATGTCTCTCGTCAAAAAAGAAAAAGACGCTACATACCAGGATTGGCAGCTTTTTCCTTTAAACCAACTTATGACTGGAAGGTGGAAGACGCACAAAGGCTTTTTAATGAAGCGAATCACGATATCCATCCTTTTCACCCAGATACCATTGAGTATATGGACTGCATTGAAGGACTGAAACGATTACCGGCTGAGAGCATTGATCTTGTCGTGGCCGATCCACCTTTTGGTCTCGATTTTACTGGCAAGGAGCACGTGTATAATCGTGATCGTCGGTTCGTGGTCGATGGGTATGCTGAAATATCCCGCGAAAAGTATCTTGAATTTTCAAAAAACTGGATTTCTCTACTTCCTCGGGTAATGAAACGTCATGCTAGCGCATACATTTTTAGTGGTTGGACTAATCTTGAATCAATCTTAACAGCATCTCGTGAGGCCGGACTCTATCTCGTGAATCATGTTATTTGGAAGTATCAATTTGGCGTGTTCACTCGTCGCAAGTTCGTAACTAGTCATTATCATTTACTTTTTCTAGTGAAAGATCCAAGAAAGTATTTTTTCAACAAGATTGAACACTATCCACTTGATGTCTGGGAAATTAATCGCGTTTATCGTTTTCAGCAACAAAAGAATGGTACCGTTCTTCCAGTCGAGCTGATTGAACGTTGTCTTGATTTCAGCACAAAGCCTGGTGATCTCGTTTTAGATCCGTTTATGGGAAATGGAACGGCTGCTGTAGCAGCCAAGCGTTCTTTTAGGCATTTTTTCGGTTTTGAAATTAATCCTTCCCTTCAGTCGGTCATTGAAGAGAATTTGAGTCGTGTTCATGTGGGAGAAGGATACGTTCCTTATTCAGAACGGTTACCAGCACCAGAAGAATTAAAGGAAAGATATCCACAGGCTTATAAGATATACCTAGAAAAAAAACGAAGAAAGTGTCTTTGACTTAGAGAAACTTGTCATGACCGTCTGTTCTTGTTGGAATGATTGGAAGGGTTTCCCTTTTGAGAAAAGATGCGTTCGTGGTTAATCACCATTCTCTTGATTGTTTCAGAAGAGGAATCAAATAATTCGTTTTTAACTAATTGGATTTCATCTTCGTGCAATTCATTTTGTTCAATTGCCTCGAGAAGCTCTTCTCTTATTTCATTGCTAAAGAAATTTTTTACTGCATTCATGAGTAGATTTCTGATAGCATTCCGTCGACCGTGAAAGTAACCTAATTTTACAAGGATGTCTATTTTCTTGATGAGTTCCTTGCTTAATTGCAAGTAGACTAGTTGTCTTTCTTCCATCTTTTTATCTCCTTATTTATTATTAATATTCGTGTTACTTTTTCTTCATCATTTGCAATTTCTTTCGTGATGTTGTCTATTTCAGTTATTGATGCGGATTTTTGGAGAGTTATTCAGTTCTCCTTGGAGCATTTAAAGGAACGAGTGGATTTTTAAAAATTATCTTTTAAATGACGAGGATGACTGAATAACTCTCGAAACGGTCTTTTTTTATCGGTAGTTATAATTTTGTCGCCTATGTTCCCACAGTGGGGACACGAGATGGCGAATTCGATCGAAACTTTTAAAAGGTTGGGAAACAGTTGGTGTAACTGGGGTCTTTCCGCGAGGTTGAGGAAAATCGTGGCAGTTTCCATCGGTGAACCACCTCACCTCGTGGAAACGCCCCCTCGTTTTTATCGGTCACCCTAGGCGAACACAGGCCTCATCGGGCACGAGGGTTTTCTGAATAACTCTCGATTTTTGATGGTGAATTAATTCACTTGAAAGAGAAATCTGTTCTTGTTTTGCTGCTTGATTATGATGAAGTAGATGACGGGTTTTTTCTACTTTCAATGATGATCGTTTAAATCCAATTTGTTGCGATTTTTCTAATTAGTAGAGAAACACTACCGATAATATGAAGAGATGTCTTTTAAAGGTAAAAATCATTTATCATTCGATGACTTGAATCTTTGCTTTCATTGACGACATTCTTTTTATTCAATGAATCATAGGTCACGAGGAGTTTCAACTGTTCCTTCCTTGTAAGACACTAGTTTTATGTTAATTCATCGATTTCGTTGTTTCTTCATGTTCACGTGCTTACGTTCACGGATTTCTACAATTTAGGTCAAAATAAAGATCAGATTATTTTAACATTTTCTTGCTTCGTGATTGGATTCGATAGATGTGATAGATGGTGAACACCTCAATGAAAGTTGGCATTCTCATTAAAATAGCTGAAAAAAAGATGCAGAGATCATTAAGTGCTTGTTTGGCGTTATTTGCCCTTCTTCTTTCTGGATTAGTGGTAATGGTAGCAGCCCCACCATCATCAACTGGTGATTGGATCATCACGGGCACGGAAACACTTAACGACACCACGATCAAGCTTAATGGAAGCATTATTGTTCAAAATGGTGGTCGACTAGAGTTAACCAACGTGACGATTATTTTTATGCTTGATGCGAATTCTGAACCAGATGGAGCTTATAACATTACCGTGGAGACAGGTGGAACACTAATATTTACGAATGTCACGGTAATGACAGATTCTGCCGCCAAATTTTCTTATCTTGAAGCAAAATCGGACTCGTTGGTGGTTTTGGAGGATGTTCTTTTCCAAGGATTTGGTTATGGAAATCGTGATGCTGTTTCCATTTTTCAACCCCGCAGTGGAAGTAATTTTTTCTCGATAACGGTACATGCTAGCCATTCATTAACTGATCCTGCTTTTTCCCTCCAAAATGGGACAGATGTTAGTATCATCAATCTTCACTTGGTCAACGGAAGCGGTCTCATGGTATATAATTCGACGAATGTCACGGTGTCTCGCTGTCTCATTGAGAGTAATGGATTGTACTCTTTTGGGATGATGATTAGTGATGTTCTGAACGCAAGTATTATGAATTCGACCATCATTGCAAAAGATGGACAACTCACTACCTATGGTATCTTATTTTTTGGTGAGGTCAATGGGACGTGTGAAAATAATACCATCACTTCACAAGGTAATGGTGAACTTACATATGGATTGTTTAGTCTTGCTACCGCTCCTAACGAATCAAAGCTTGTTTTAAGGAATAATTTCGTGAATGCAAGTAAATATGGTGTGTGGTTGGGAATAAATATTTTCTTACAAGCATTATCTGGAAACAATGTCGTGACCGAAAACACGATTCAAGTAAATAAAAAGGATTCGGCGGTTGGTATCTTTTTCCAATCGACAAAATCTAGTGAAGTCATCCGTAATCACGTCCAAACACCTTATCAAGCTCTCTACATGGGTTCGATTCCATTAGTTGAAGGAGAAGTAGTGATAAGTAACAATAGTTTTCACTTGACAGCTGATGAAGGATTATCATCTTCTGGTAATTCACTTGTATATCTTGGGGCACCTAACACGATTTTTGAGGAGAATTTCATGGATTCTGTCCATTCTTATCCAATGGCGATGAAAATCGATGGTGATAACGTAACCGTTTTTGGAAACAGCATTCATAGCGTGACAGACACGGCCATCTTGATTCGTGATGTAGTTAATGTGACCATTCAGGAAAATGTTATCACTCCTCCTTTCTTGTATGGCTTATCCGTTGCAATAAATGCTAGTCAAATTAATAACTCAAAGATTATTGGGAATGTCATCAATTCGAGTTTTGATCATGGGATTTGGTTGAATGATTCACGGCAAGTTCTCGTGAAAAGTAACATCATTAACGAATCTCAGTCTAATGCTTTGTCGATCACTTACTCTAAGAACATCACTATTTCAGATAATGCCATTAAGAAAGGTTTCAGCAATGGTTTGGTTATTACTCATTCAAATTTTGTTATGGTTTCTTCAAATCATATCATAAATTTCCGAGAAGATTTGATGCAAGTGAAATACTCGAATGATGTGATGATAAGCTCTAACGTCTTTGACAATGCAGGTGATGACGCTCTCTCCATCTTTACCTCCAACAATCTTACAGTTTCGGATAATATTTTCACTAATTCATCATCTGCAGCCATTCATGCTATCGATGTAGATTTCTCTGATTTCAACGGAAACGTCATTCAAGGGTCCGTTCAGTCTGTATATGGGATCATTCTTTGGAGCCTTTCTGATAATAATACCGTTCAATCAAATGTTATCAATGGAGTCGTGCGAGGAATTTCCTTGTGGGGGAAAAGTAATTTACTTAGTGGTAATGAAATAATGGATGTCCAAGTGGGAATGTTGGTCAGGGGCACGAGTGAACAGAGTATCATTCGAAATAATTTTTTACGTTATTGTTCTCTTGCTGGGATTGAAGGTGAGTTTATTAGTGACTACCGAATCGAAGAAAACGTGATATTGAGTAGTGGTTACGGCATTCTGCTTAAGGGATCTTCTTCAGCTAACATACTATCTTACAATGCCTTTGCAGTGAATGACATTGGTATTTTGTTGGAATTTGATACTTCTGATAATATCATCCATCATAATGATTTCGTTGCTAATGCTCTTCAAGCTTGGGATGAGACTTTACCTGGGGGTAATCAGTGGAATGAAACAGAGAGAGGAAATTATTGGTCTGATTATGATGGGCCCAACGAAGATCCTCCTTATGAAGTGGGAGATGTTCCTTACAATGTTACTGGAAACATTGCAGATTTTTATCCATTAGTGGAGAGTCCGAATCGATTGGCACCGCCACGAATCACATCACCAAGAGATATCACATACTATCAGGGTGAAACAGGTCATCTCATTCGATGGAACGCATACGATTCGAATCCCGATAGCTATGTTGTCACGCGCAATGGTACTGTCATTGCTAGTGGATTATGGAATGGTTTGTCTCCAATTGAAATTAATGTCGATGGATTAGGTGTTGGAACGTGGATTTTCGAGATCTTACTGAATGACACGGACGGAAGGACAACCAATGACACGGTTTTCGTGATGGTGTTATCGAACCCTACAATCGATGTTACTCCTCCCACGGTGAGTCAACCGGCTGATGTGGTGGTGCGTGAAAACGAAACCACGGCCATCACGTGGCTTGCTAGTGATGAAAATCCATTTACTTATCAGATTTTGATTAATGGTAGCGTGGTTGACTCTGGAAACTGGCAGAATGGTCCCATTACTTTCACGATAAATCCAGCAGCATTGGGCTTGAGGGTGAATGCAACTTACAACGTGACCATTGTCATTCTAGACTCTTTTGGTAATCAGGTTACAGATAGCGTGTTCGTAACGGTAATATCTGACGAAGAAGATAGTGTAAGCTCGAAAGAACAGAAAGATTTTATCAATACTATTCTTAGTCATCTTGATGTTCTAGTTATTGGCATGCTACTTGGTTTCCTCGTTTCTGGAATAGCTCTCTTGATCATTCGAGTGATTAAGAGAAGAAGATCGAGTTCGTGATCGTTAGTTTTTTTCATTTCCTTTTTTTATCTTCTATTTTGTTGGTCATTCCATCACGTCAGTGTCGCAGGGTTTTCAAGCATCGACGGCGAGTCATCATTGAAACTGTAGTTTCACCACGAGATTCGATAATAAAAAAACGAGTTTTCATAGGTTACGAACTGTCAATGGCGGTTTCTTTCTTTTTTGCCACTATTGATAGTGAAGAGAATGGTTTCTGTTTGGTAGTCTTCTTTTTACCGTTATTGGGTGGACATTTTTTTTTGAAATTTCAGTATTTTGGTGTATTTTTTCGTCCAATGAATATATTTATAAGGGATGCTATCAAAGGTTTAATTGTCTGAAGTAATGTTGTGAAAACAACTAGAACATTATGAAAAAAGAACCTCTTTTCTTTGTAACGCTTGTGAAATTAGGAAAATAATTGTTCTTTTAATATGACGAGAAAACAAGAGTGAGGAAGATTTTTTCATTACTTGTTGTTCTAAGCATCCGTGTCTGAGATGCCATTACTTTCACCATTGCTTTTGGGACAACGTAACTAACAACATCCGGGATTTAGCATGTCTTACGAAATTGAAACCCAAGACAAGAAAATATCTGAACTTAAACCATATGACAAGAACATTAACGTGTTTTTTGAAGTAGTATCTGTTGGAGAATCACGATCCGTGACCAATCAGCGCTCTGGAGATGTACATGAGGTAGCTGATGTAATCGTGGGAGATGAAACAGGTACGATGATTTTGAGTGCTTGGAACGAAACGATTGATGAGTTAGAAGTAGGAAAAACATACAGGTTAAATAATGGTTATGTCAACTTATTTCGAGGTCACATGCGCTTGGCCATTGGCAGATACGGTGAACTAGAAACGTCTAATGAGTCCTTACCAGGGGCAGTCAACCTTGAGGTCAATCGCAGTGATGAAGAATTCGAGCAACCAAATCGAGAGTTTGGTGGACGAAGATCATATGATAACAACCGCGGTGGCGGCTTCGGAAGAAATAGACAACGTTATTTTGGTCAAGATGACAGAAAATGGCTTAGATGAGTGAATGATCACCATTCACCATTTCTCTTTTTAAATTTCTCATGTTTTTACTCTTTTTATGACTTTTACTCATTTATTTGTTAGCAATCAAAACTAATTAAACTAGGTGCATTCCGTTCGTTGCCGGATGCTTCAAGTTAAACTTATTTTGTTGGTCAATTACCGAGAGTTATTCAGTCTCCCCGTCATTTAAAAGAT
>JAJRXH010000732.1 GCA_024276395.1 archaeon | reverse complement strand
TAAAAGTTTGTTCTTGCTTAGTCCTAAGGAACGTAACAGTCCAATGGTTGTTTGGCGATTGTTAACGGTGATGAGGAAGAGATTGACTAGAAAGATGAACTCCACGAAAATGGTAATGAGAATGATGCTGGCCATGGTCGTGCCGTAAGAAGAAATGGCAAGCTTGTCTACTGAAGTGATGCTTACTTGTTGAATTACTTCAAAATCATCGCGGAGGATGATTGATAGTTCATCTTTTACTTGTTCCACATCAAGGATGTTTTTCACTTCAATGAAGGTGGTAGTGATCAAGTTTTCTCTTACATCTAGGATATCTCGGAGATAATCGATGTTAATGATGATGAGATTCGTGGTATCCAGTCTGCTGAATGTTCTTTGCTGATACACGTCAATGATTCCACTGACCACGAACTGGTGTCCCAATGCCTCGAAGACAGTACCTTCTTTGGCGGCGAGCTTGGATAATAATGCTTGTGAAACGATGATTTGGTTAAGTGAAATGTTTGCTTCTCCACTTAAGAGATTGATTCGCGAAAGATCTGGATGAGACTCAGGATCAAGTCCCATGATTTTCACGATGAATGACTCATTCGTTCGTGTAAAAGTGTTTGAGTTAAAGGAAATGATGATGGCTGGAGAAGTAAGTTTTATTCCTTTTACTTGTTTAAGATGTGCTCTTAGGTCTGAGTAATCGTAAAAGGAAGCGTCTCTTTTTTGGATGGTCAAATCAACTCGAGATGGCCCACGTTTTGTTTCATTGAAGTCCTCATTTACTGCAGAGACTATGGTTGTTATTCCCACGCTAAAGGCAACGGCTAACGTCATTCCAATGATCATGATGACCGTTTGCCATTGACCTTTTCTCATTTGCGTGATGACGAAAGGCACTACTTCAAGCATTGATTTTCTCCATCATCCAATCAACTTGTTTTTATTAAAGGCTGCCTTTTCGTGCATCTCTTTTTTGTTTAAAATATTGATTGAAAAACTTTTGAGCACTGTACTTTGCACCTTGGACAGAAGTGGAAGTTAATGGTGATGTGGTCATTGATGAGTGTTACTCTTTTCACTCACTTGGAGCGAGAGATTGAATGATTAGAGATAATATTTTCAAGTCTTCAAACTTGAAGGCTTTTTTGATGCAGGCATCTACGGTCTTGAATTGTTTTTTTTCTTTTTCATGTTGTCTCCACGTTCGTGCTTGTTCGACGAGTTTGATGATTTTGTCATGTTTTTTTTCGGAGGCAATATCTTCTATTGAGGTTGGTAATCGATTCGTCTTGAGGAGAATGTCCCTTGATTGGCGTAAAAAATCTTGATAATTGCTAAGGCTTTTTTCTTTCTTGACAAGATTCCAAAATCGGAGATAAACGTGGACTGCTTCTCGTTCATCTACTAGTTTTGACCATGGAATGAGCAGCGAATTGAGCACGGACAATTGAGATGTTTGAGGTAATTGCTTGAGAATCTTGATGCTTTCATCAATGAAGGAGAGTAAGAGAATTTGCTGTTCTTTTGACTTGAATCGAAAATATCGGGTGAATTCAGTGGCATCCTTCATCTATTCGAGTATTATTTTTTGGTCATTGGTTAACCTTGAGGCTTTTGCAAGCACTTTCGTATAAACGTGTAAGGTGGTGGTCACGTGTAAGGCCGCATGCGTGCCTAGTTTTTTTATGGAATTAACTAAGAACCATCCTAGTTCTATTGTTCGGGTTGCTGAAAGTTTTTCTTGAATTAAAGTCGTGAGAATTGAAATTTCATCAGCAGTCTCTGGTGTTAATAAAGCAGCGATGAATGCTTCCTTGAGATGTTCGATTCTTGATGCTTGTTGTTTGGCTTTTCTTGCTTTTAACAAGTGATATTCTCGTTCGATGATGGCAATGGTTCGTGTCACTTGGAGGTCTTGGTATTTTGAAGGATCGTGTAGGATGAGAAGAAATATTTCCTCGACTTTCTTCTTTAATTTTGAATTATTGAGAGAAATGGGTTTATAGATTTCTTCGAGGGATTCATGGAGCATCCTGGGCTGGAATGTTTGAATGGAAAGGATGTCGTGCAAGAACTTGAGAAAATCTCTCAGGTGAAGAGGAAAGTCTGACCTTTTTTTAAGTTTCTTGACAGTTGGAAGGAGTAACGAGGAAATAGGATCTTTCCAGGGGATGCTTATCCAGATGACAGTGAGAATTCTGAAGTATTTGCTAAGCTTGGGAAGGTATTCATCTACATACTCAAAAGGATCCATTCTTATTTTTCTTTCATCAATGTATCCTCGATTGATGCTTTCTTTCATTATTTTAATCCTTAGATCTAGCGGTGTCTTTTCGTTTGAAATGAGATCAAATATGATCTTGTCAACATCTTCTTTTGCCAAGTAAAATCCGTTTAGGACTTCTAAAACTAATGGAAGCACTCGTTCTTCGGAAATGATGAGATGTTCTTGCAAGCTCATCCATAGTCGAGTTAATTCTCTTTTGGTTCGAAAGGTGTTTTTTTCACGTGATTCAAGATATAATTGATGAAACCAGCGTATCCAATTTGCATGAAAAACTGCCATGGTATTCTTGAACGCAGTCACGTTCATGTTCGTTCTGAAGGTCGCCAAGATCTCTTCTCGATCTTCGTCCTTTCGAAATTGGTTGATGAACTTGTTGACCGTGTTAAAGGTTTCCGTAAAATCTTCAAATCGACATGCTATCTTTACACCATGGGAAATGAGGATCTTTACTAGTTTTTCTGCAGAGTGCTTTTCAGCCATCGTGGCGGCATTAAAGCATTGTTGGACAGTTTCTGCAGAATCTGGAAGTTGACTGAGTCGTAACTCCAGTTGTACAACTTCATCTAGTTCTTCGATTGCTTTGAGCACGTCTACTGCTCTTTGTTCTTCACCTAACTTGAGTGCTGTTGAGAGCTGGAAGGATAAGTCTTCTAGCCATGGAATGGGCTTGGTCAGAAAAACCACTCCTCCAGTGAGTGATTTTTTTAGATCTAGAATGAATGAGCCTTGTTCTGAGTCATCTTCCAGTAGTTTAACGTAGGTCTGTAGGTCAGTTCTTGACCCTTCTTGTACTAATGCTAAGACTTTATATTTTTTCTTTATCAGATCAGTAGGTAGTTTTCTCATGTTTACTGCACAAGTGAACCTTTTTCTTTCTGATCTTGGAATGAGGAATAATAAGGCGTGTGCGATTTCGAGCATTGCTTTCGTGTCGTTATGAAGAAGGAGGAGCCTCGTGTTTTCGTCATACATTGCTTGAACACTGCTCTCTAGCAGTGCTGTTGATTGACCCATGTACGTTAACAAAATTTTCACGCAACTTTTACGATCAGTACTAGCATCATGTGGCTTTATTTTCTGATTTTCCGGAATGAAGCTCTTCCAGTTTTCTTCGGTGGTTTTTTTGATGTTTTTTATTAAGTGTTCAAGAAAAGGAAATGGATCATCGTCGTATCGTGATTTCAGAGTCTCATTAGGAATGAGGAGATTCAGGCTCCATCCTTTTCCTTCTTTTATTCTAGAGCAAGAAACAAGTGTCATTGGTGTATCTGGATCTCGCCAAATAAAAAATTCGTTCGTGTTGTCTTCGTATGGAATGGTAAGTGCAAAAGTTCCATTAAAGAGCTTCATGAGTAATCGTTCATCGAGTTGTGATTGATCGTAGAGATGCGTGGGATTTCCATCATCCCATTTTGTTGCCCAACCCTTGATTTGATAGTCTACGGATGAGTTAGGGGCTTTCATTTCTTCATCTACAGCGTTGCTCACGTTGTGATTTGCAAGATTTTCTTCATTTTGGGTCATCATGACCATCCTTTTTTTGTTGAGTTGCTTCTACTGCATATCTCCTCGTGAAGCTTTTAAGCTTCTTCGCTTTCAATAGCACTAAAGATATCGTGGGAGAATGGAAGTATGAAGGCATTACATGGATGCAGCGACAATGAAAGAAGGAGATTTTGTTCTAATCATTGATCCAAAAAAAATGAGTTCTGAATGGCTCATTCAACTCGAAAAAAACAAGTCCTTTTCTTGTCATCTAGGTACCATCCGTCATGATGATCTCATTGAACGTGCTGATTATGGGATGAAATTGCCTCTCACTCGTGGGAACGTTTGGATTCTGAAGCCTCGTCCCATTGATTTCATTCGTCAT
>JAJRXH010000731.1 GCA_024276395.1 archaeon | reverse complement strand
TTTCCTTGATTTCTTGGATACCACCGCCCAATTGACCTATATCTTCTGAAGACACGCCAAGATATTCCGTTATTCTCTGAAGCCACTGATCCAATAGAGCTAACGTAGGAACAACTATTAAAGTGCGTGCTTTCATTTCCATCATCGCTTGGAGACCAACAAATGATTTCCCAGATCCAGTAGGAAGTACCACGATCCCTCGGTAATCTTGTTTCTTCCACGAAAGCATTGATTTCCTCTGATAATCGTATAACTCAAAACTGGGCTGTAATTGCAATTGCAATTCGAAATCTAACTTGAAGTTAAATTTAAGGTTCCAATTTCTTGATTGTAAAACTTTCCAGATGATAAAAAAATCCACTGGACGAACTTGCACGTGACCTTTCTGGTTAAGGAGGACAGGTATTCCAAGGTCTCTCAACGTGCTAACTAAAGAAGGAGAAGAAGGAGTTAAGGTAAGATCATCCCCAAAAAAGGAAACATTTATGGTTTTCATACTAGTCAGCCTTGATTTTCTTCAAAGAAGGTAGTCATTCGACCTAATGCTTTTTTAATGACTTCAACAGAACTGGCATAAGCAATGCGCAAGTGTCGTTTTCCAAAACTTCCAAAGGCTGTTCCTGGTATTACTGATACATCATACTCTTCTAAGAGGCGTAAAGCCACCGTTGTAGGAGACATTGACAAGTCGTACGCTGCAAAAACGTAAAAAGCACCTCTTGGAATCACCGCTGAGACTGCTTTAGTTGACTTAACCCAATCTAATACTATTTCTCTGCGTGGGGGGAATAGTTCCTTAATTAGAGTCTTGAATTCATCGTGATGCTGCAAAGCCGCGATGGCACCATACTGCGCAAAAGTCACGGGACAGGTCGTGCTGTTCTCGATGAACTTACGACAAAATCCAAGAATGTCACTAGCACCAAGAATCCATGCAAGTCGATAACCGGTCATCGAATAAGTTTTTGAAAATCCATTAATGACGACAGCATTCTTCTTCCAACCATCAATTCCAGAAAAGCTCCAGTGTTTCTCCCCATCAAACACATATTCCGAATATATCTCGTCAGAGATGATAAGTAAATCACGATCTTGAGCAAATGAAAACAAGGCATCTCTTTCTTCTTTAGAAATCACCCATCCAGTAGGGTTATTAGGAGAATTAACAATGATAGCCCTGGTATCCGGAGTAATTGTTGTCTCGAGGGAATCAAAATCAATACCATGAGTACGTGGATCAACAGCTACTATCCTGGGCAATCCTCCAGCTAATCTTACCATTTCAGCATACGAAACCCAATAAGGATCAAAAATGATGACCTCATCTCCTTCGTCAAGGACAGAAAAAAGCACTGCTAATAATGCCAACTTGGCACCTGAAGTTACCAAGACCTCCGACTTTGGATCAACAACGCAACCATCATGCTGCGCTACATGCGAAGCAATGGCGCTTCTCAATTCAAGAAGGCCACTACTAACAGAGTACTCCGTTTTTCTAGCACGAATGGCCTTGATCGTCGCATCGAGCACGGAATCAAGCGGCGCAAAATCGGGTTGCCCAATATCGAGATGCAAGATCTCGCGTCCTTGACGTTCTAATTCCTTAGTCCGACTAAAAATTTGCACGGTTGGACTACCCTTAAATTGTTGTATTCTCCTTGATATCTTGTAATTAAGATGCTGGCTGTCAACATTCGTCATTTCTTCACCAACTTTTTCCATTTCTTCCACGTAAATGATCAACCTAATTTTCATGAACTAATTAAAAGGAGGTCAATGTTTTATCCTCATCACGATAGTTCCAAGTAAGATAAAAGATCATCAGTTTTTGGAATCACGGGCTCGCGAGTTATTTCACATAATTCAACAGCTTCGGTAGCTGCTAAGGTCCCCCAATAACGATTTCTTAGTTCCACTCGTTTTAGAAACGCTTGCTTTCGAGCATCATCCTTGGGAAATTGGGACTCATACTTGCGCAGTGACTCCATTTTTTGAGATAACGTCTCTGAAATGTCCACGGCCACGGCTATTTCGAATTGAGGTCGAATACCCCATTCCATGGGAAAGCGAACTAATTTTTTGATGCGCCAGGTAGGCAAACCATCAAAATAATGCTCCCATTTTGAAAGTCGTGCATAAAAGACAGCCCCTTCGATGATGAACTGTGCCTGATAATGATCGGGAGAGGCCATTGACGTAAGACCAGAGACCGAAAAAATAACCTTAGGCTTTGTTTCTCTGATAATTCTCGCAGCCTTGATCCGTGCATCGAAATTATCGAATAATCGGCGATTAGGTAATGGCAATATCACGCGATAATGCACTCCAAGAGTTTCACCAGAGAGTCTTGCTTCTTCAAGACGACGATCTGGAGTATCATTAAGAGGGGTAGGTTCGCCATCTGTAAGTTCACACATCCCTACCTTGTATCCCAATTTCACCAATTTTGCCAATGTTCCGCCACAATAAATTTCTGCATCATCTGGATGGGCACAAATGCTCAGTACATCAAGTTCGTCCGTTTTTTCAATTAAAGTGATTCGTCTTGTTGTCTCTGTTGATGTCATAGCAACATTTCACTCCTTATCGTACAAGTAGACTTAACCTGTTACTCAGTGAATCGTAATTCCTTTGGAAGTGCACATAATACCATCAAATTTTTTTCAAAAGTTTTTATGATATCATTTACGGTGCTTATCTTCGGTAAGATTTCGATTCCTCGTTCCATTCTTTCCAAAAATGAATCAATAGTATCCAGGTGCCGTGAACTCAAGGGTACGGCATAATTGGTCAAGGCGATGATTTTTTCCTTTAAGCTAGAAGGATTCTTGACGGTAATGTCTAACCGTGAAAGATATAAATCTAAAATTTCATGCATCGCATTAACAAGATTTCTAAATAATAGAGAATATTGCTCTCCTTTATAAGCTCCAAGTGCCTGTTCCCACGCTTGAAGGGCGTTCACCACTCGCTCACGACTTTCCATATCCAAAGGTGAAACAACCTCATCAATGGAAACTTGATTGAGGGTATAAGCAAGCCAATCTAAAGATCTCACGAATCCTTTCACGGATTGTTGGAGCTCTTGAAGACGATCAAGCATATCCAAGACATCTTTTTTTTCCTGCAACTGTTTTTCAAATCGTTTCTTTTCATTCCTCAAGTGATCAAGTCGCTTGTTAGCACTCATTAACTTGGACTTCAATTCTTGGCGTCGTGGTATCTCTTTTTTCAAGTATTCAACACGTGCAAGCAATTCGGTTTTTTTCTTCTGCAAGCCTGCTACTTGATCTTCTAAGACTCTCTTTCGTTCGCGAAGCTGTTGGAATCTAAGTTCTAGCTCTTTTAACTGTCTCTGAATCTGCTCGAGCGACTCTGTAAATTTCGAAAGCTGGACTTGTTTTTCAGAAAGCCTTCGTTTTAATCTTTGAATCTCGTCCTCAAGGCTCATTTTTCTCTTTTTAACATCTTCAACCACTGGCAACATTTCATTTAACTTCGCTGAGAGTTCTTTCTTTCTTTTCTGCAAGGTAACCCGTTCTTTCAAGCTCGTTATCTTGAATTCCTTAAGTTCTCTTTCATATGCTTTAATCAAGGTAACGAGACGTTGTTTTTCCGATGACAAGAAACCCCACCTTCATTTATCGGATAACCTCATTTTAGTCAAAAGGAGTAAGATCTCTAATTTTTGATCTAATTTGATCATCCATACCAGAGATATCATCCATTAATCGTTGAATCTCTTGTTGGAGTCGATCTTCTTCCAAGTGAACTGAATCCTCAGTAATATCCGCAAAATCACGAAACATTACTTCTAATTTTTCACGTTCTTTTTCTAAAAGATTGACATCCTTCCTTAAAGAGGAAAGAGTCTCCTCAAGTTCTTCTATCTCGACCAGTAAGTTTTGTTCTTCACCACGGAGCTGTTGGAGGAATCCTTGTTTTTCTTCAAGTTCTGCTCTTAACTTTTCAGCATCCAACAAGCGTTCTTCTTGCAGCAAAGCTTGCAACTCTTCCTCTAGGCGTTCGATCTCTCGTTTTCCTTCCTGGTACAAAGGTTCTATTTGGGAGATTCGCTCCTCTAACGACTTTATTTGCCGATTTATCACTTCAATGGTCTTTGTTCTTTGTTTTTTCTTCTCTAATAAAGTTTTTTTCTTTTCTTCCAGAATCGTTTTTAGTTCATCGATGTCTTTTTGTTCAAGAAGATTTTCATTCAAGGTAGCACGCACCTTTCCAATTAAGCCTTTCTATGAACCATGGTTAGAGACAATTTAAAAGCTTAATCAGAACATTCATCCCAATCAACCAAAAAGCTGATGAGATGATGCCGCTTCACGTGAGGCATGAGAACAAAACGCAAGATGCCCTTAACTTCCGAGATTCGCCATCTCCTATCATGTAGACGCTTTAATATCCTTTTAGTGTTTTCAGTAACTGGTTGAAAGCCCAAGATGTTCATTGGAGGTTCAATCACGGGATTTAATCCTTTTTGAATCATTTGCTCCTTGAGAACATTCGTATTCTCCAAGCATTCTTTCACGGTGCTAGCAAAACCTTCTCTTCCTAATAACTGGTACAACGCGTGAAAGGCTATGGCCGCTCCAGCCGTGCGCGTCCCAGTCATTGTCGACTGAACTCGAGCCTCGGGCAACAAGTACGGCAAGTAAAACGTGATGTGCTTCAAATCTTCTGGATCTCGAAAAACCACCGTGCCTCCAGGTACTGGACACATCCCCATTTTATGAACGTCAGCCGTTATTGAACGAACACCCTCCAATTGAAAGTCGAAAAGAACTTCACCTCGACCAAGTAATGGATAAAACGGCAAGATAAAACCACCTATGGCTGCATCTACGTGTAACCAGACATCATTATCTGCGCTGTACTCTGACAGTTCCCTGATGGGATCTATAGCCCCAAGAAGGGTCGTACCGGCCGTTGCAACGATAGCTACCACGTTCCTTGGATCCACGTGCTCCATCATCCAGTCAACATCAAACACGTGATCTTCAGTAACTGGAACTTTAAGCAAGCTAACATTTAGCATGTTAGCGGTTTTCTCAATTGATAAGTGAGCACTTTCAGCGGCCACGATCGTTGCCTTTGATCGGTCACGGGTCTTGCTTGCAGCAAGCCATCTATTTCTGGCTGTCCACAATGCCGTAAGATTAGCCTCAGTGCCACCAGTAACAAAGTGCCCGATTTGGTGGTCCTGCTCCAAGTGAGGATGGTGAAACAACTCACCAATGATTCGAAGAGCTTGTTTTTCTAAAAGTTTTGCTCCAGGAAATAATCCTGGATCACCCAAATTCGCTAATTGAAACCTTCTAAAAACGCGAAGAGCAAAGGGGTGTGGATTAGTACACGTGCTTGAAAGTACTCGCCCTTCTTCATAGTAAACATCAGTGCTCATGTACTTTTCCAATGAGTCAAGTATTTCCTCTTCCAAGCCCATCTTTCTCAATCATCAGTAACATTCTCTAACAATTATATATCGTGTTAATGGCAATTCACGGAGACATGTGAGCGTTTATAAAGCATTACTTAAAGCATATCATTTGAAACTCGACGGAAACATACCACTCCTAAGGAGAATCTAAAAGATGAATGAAACGGACATGCCGAAAATTCAGAAATCTTCTCGTTTAAAAGAAATGTTCATGACTGATGAACCAAGCCTGAGATTCAAGCTCTTACCAGCGATTGGCATTGCTTACTTGACTCCCATCCTTCTTGCAATATTCTTTACGATATTGGGTGCCGCCCAAAATCCATCTCTTGCCCAAATATATCTATTACTAATGGCAATTTCCTTTGGTCTCACGGGAATTCTAACGAGATCAAAAATTAAAAGCTTGTTGAACGTCATAGTCGCACCACTATCTTTTTTGACCATTTACTTCTTGACTCTAACTACTAATGGACTTATTTACAACGTGTTCGGTGGTTTTTCCTCAGTAAATGTCGAAGGACAACTGGGAACCATAGCCAACAACTTAGAAATAATAGGTCAATCAGATACCGCCCAGGTAATTTCTTCAAATATCTCTACCATTAACAACTTATTTCTTGCACTCGATCTGACATTCGTGATTTTTCTAGCATTATTTTTGGGACTGCCTCTAGCAGTGCTAAGCACGGGATTCAGAACAAAAGGTAGCAGCATTTCCGTGATTGCTCTTGTATCAAAGCCTATCGCTGCATTTTTTGTAATTTTCTTGCTCGTTCTCTTTCCATTCACGTATCATCTGAGTTCAAACCTCGTCGTTGGCGCGATTGACCTAGCTACTGGTGCCACTGAATTGAATGCCATCTTTGGTGGACAAAACTCAACTGGAAGCAACGCCGTGATGACGACTTCCGGAGTGACACAAGTTGACATCGCCCAACTTAATCTTACTGATCCAGAAGTGCAACAATATCTAAAAGAAAAAGTTCAAGCAGCCAAGGAATGGTTCGCAAAAGCGGCTACACGATTTGACCAAGTTCAAGGCAATTGGCTGCTACAGCTCGTTTTACAAGCAGTTGTACCTCCAGAAATTTCTCTTACCACAGGCGACACCATCAACACTAGAAAACTTCCTGAATTACTGGATTTCACGGACATCATGGTTGACTTGCTTGATGCCTTCCCGTATCTCCTTACTGGATATTTTGAACTAGTTGAAGGTGCAGAATTAGTACAAAACACGTTAAATAGCACGGGATTTGGAAGTTCGGTGATTACTGCTACGGGAACTCTTTCCATTAGTAACATCCTTCAACAATCAGTCCAATACGACCCAGCATTCAAGATTGGGCTACAAAAGATACAAAACGGTGTCAATGAGTTTAAAAAAGCTGAAAGATCCCTGATTAGTGCCACTGACAAAGCCATTCAACTCGTGAATAACGTGTTCGTTAGTGATTCTGGCAGCACGAAACAGTCCATCACGCAGACACTTGAAGAGATAAAATATGGTCTTCCCATAGCGTTGAACGCTTCACGTGCTCTGATTCCAGCAGCTAACGGCACTTACGAGGCGCTTCTTGCGCAGAAAGCTTTGGGAAGTAATGATTTTCCAACTGCATCAAAATGGCTAAGTTTTGCATCAGCAGATATCAATGTCAGCGAAACACTACTCCAAAAGATTGATCTGACACCTCTCGAGCAAATAAATAGTACCACAATTAACTTCAAGGCTGCTTTTGAATTCCTGAGAGATCTAATATCAACGTATGGCACGTTCATTCAAGCAATGCAAGGATCAGTTGAATCTTTCGTGGGAATGAATGCAACATTAGTTGCACTAGATTCACTCAATCTCAGTGAAATTAATCCTAATTCACCACAATGGAGTAATTTACGCGGAAACATCACGACAACAAGGACAGCCATAAGTAAAGCCGAAACTGCTTTCCAAGAAGGAGTTACAGAAACAACATCCTACATTTCCAAGGCACGAAACGACGGATATGGCCCCTTCAGTACAAATGCACTCGACATTTTCTCAACGGTAAATGACTTTTACTCGACATTTAGTTCAAACATCACCGACTATAAATTGCTAGTATACGTCTTCGAACTCCCCTTTAATTCCACGTATGAGTTTTCTGCTGGACAATATCACCTTAAACTAGCGATTCAAGAGGCAATTAATGGAAACTTAACTGGTTCAGAGTTTGGAAACCTAACAAATACGGTTTATTCTAAGAATAACTTTACTTTAGCACAACAAGACAGTCAAGAAGCATACAACTTGTTAAGTTTGAACATTAGCGGAATTAATCCAGATACTAGGGAACGATGGAAAGACGCATTATATGAAGGCGTTAACAATAATGCAAGCCAGAGCATTTACGGTGCAAGCGGCGCTGGGATAAGTTTCATTGATACCATGAGTTCAAGCGGAAACTTTAGCATCCAGTACGCGCAGCAAGTTCTTGACTACTTCGATGCCATCAATCTTGGTGCTATCTTCCAACAAGGTGGTGGAACTCAATTCATAGTCAAGACAACATCTGCTCCATTTTCAAGCGAAAATCTTGGACAAAACGGCCATTCTGGAAGAAAAAACTGATGAAGAAAACGAACATGTTTTTCTTTTTCCTTTCCTTTTTACTTGAAAACTCAGATTCTTTCTTTAATCAGAAGTAAACACATTTTGGATGTCCATATCTTCCCCTTGATTACTCATTCAGGAGCTTTAATGATTTGAGAAAGGATTCCTACCATTAATTCTTGAATGTTGATATTCTTCTTAGCTGACGTGAAAAACACTTTCGATTCTTCCTGTAATTCATCAGGCAACAATCTTAGTGCCCGTTTCAATAGAGAATTTTTATTTTCTATAACATCAACTTTATTTAATGCAACAGCCCATCCATAACGATATCTCACGTGTTGTTTTATTTCTTTCAGCCAATATTCTAGATTCGTGATTGATTCGGAATGGGTCAAGTCCGCTACAAAAACAGCTGCTGAAATACCTACATAGTAGTCTGGACGAACAACCTCATAAAGATTTTGTGCACCGATATCCCACAGATAAATCAATAATCGTTGGTCAGTTCCTGGTGGATAAATATAATTTTCCTTGGTTAATACTTGAACGCCCAAAGTAGGGCGGTATTTCTCCCGGAACATATCATCCGCAAAACGTCTAATGATGGAAGTCTTACCAACTTGATCATCCCCCAAAAATATGACCTTAATTTGCTTGGCTCTTATGGGTCGAGATAACGAAAACATCCAAACATCCCCAACAAATATATTTTTCCCACCAGTCTTTCTTCACTTCACTAAGAGACGCTCTGGCTCATCTTTTTTAAATATCACAACAAAAGATTAACCCATATCAATTCCTAAAAACAAAAGTCCTCAAGGAACACGAAACGGTATGATCTAGATAAACCCCGTTACATCACGTACACTACATCTCAGAACAAAGATTAGATCACATATTAAGAATGATGTGTATGCTCCAAAAAAATTCGCGATACCTAGAGGATAATCCATGTAAAGTAAAAAAACCGTCAAACATTAACTTGATTATGATAAAAGTCCCTTCTTAAAAGAAAAACTTATCTTCTCTCTTTTTTATCTTCAGTTTTTCTGATCAGCCCGATGTTTCTGTCACGCGTGGGTTCAAGGTCGTGTCATCACGTTAATCGCTTCGTGAGGACCTCTCCCCGCGATGCGAGGATAAAACACGAGGTCTCGTGGGATTACCCCTGGTCACGGGTGCTTTTCCTCAAAGTAATAACCACCATCCCATCTTCTTTTATTAGGCAATTTAAGGCATTTCACGAAAATTTCCATCAAAAAACCCCCAACCCTTTAGAATGAAAGGATGTCAGTTCGAGAAAAGAATTAAAAGCCTTAAAAAGGAACATGATCACGAGGTGATTTACCATGAATGAAATCGAACACAAGACAGGTATGTGGTCTACCAGAGACGGCACTGAATTATTTTATCATAAATGGACTAGATCTAATGATTCGGAAGCTAAGGCCGCAATCATTGGAATCCATGGCGCATTTGCACATGCTGGGGATTTTGAAAGGCCCGCAGAATTCTTCGTCCCGCGAGGAATTGACTTATTTTCCTTTGACTTGCGAGGTTTTGGACATTGGAAGGCTAAAGCAGCTCACATCGCAGACTACAAGCAATATCTAGAAGACATCAAGTATTTCTTAACTTTCATTCAGCCGAAAACAAGCGCACGAAAGTTCTTCTTGATGGGGCATTCAATGGGTGGCCTGTTAACTCTCTGTTTCCTCATTCACGAATCCACTACTGAGGTAGATGGAGCCATCATTTCAAGCCCATGGATCGAGACTGCAGCCCGCATCAATCCCATCATCAAGGCATTCGGAAAGATTTTTGCCATCATCTACCCACGATTTGCAGCTCCAGCTGATATCAAGCTAGAAGATTTGACTCATGACGAGAACATCCTTGCCATTCATCAGCAGGATATTGAAAGCGGATTACGAAAGACCAAAGCAACTGCTGGTTGGCTCAAGCAGATAGAAAAAGCCCAAAAATTAGTACGTGTCGAAGCATCCAAAATCATAAAGCCACTTCTAATTCTACAGGCTGGCGATGACCGATTGGTAAAAGCTAGCGCTACTAAAGAGGTTTTCGAAAAAATTGGCACCAATGACAAGACATACAAGGAGTATGAACAGCTATATCACGAGCTATTCAATGAAACCACGAGAAATGATGTATTCAACGACATTTGGGATTGGTTACAACCAAGAATCCAATAATCCTTGATGAATGTAAAAAGCTAGTGGATGGGTTTCGGAATGAGCAGCGAAAAAACAATCGGACTTATTGGTGGCACGGGAAATCTTGGAAAGGGAATTGCTCTAAGATTCGCTTCTGCTGGATTTAAAGTCATCATTGGGTCAAGAAAGAACGAAAAGGCAAAAATAATCGCAGACCAAGTCAACAAGACGCTAGGATCAACGCTTGCCATTGGAATGCAGAACAGTGAGGTACTAAAACATTCCAAGTATATCTTTCTCACCATTCCATTTCAACATGTTAGAACCACCCTGGAATCTCTGAAAACACACTTTACAGATCGACACGTAATCATAGACACGACTGTACCACTGAGCTTCGTGAACAAGAAACCAACATTACAAGTACCAAAAGAAGGATCAGCAGCATCATATGTAAAATCTTGTCTTCCGAGTAATGTTAAACTAGTTACCGCCCTAAAAACAGTTAGTTCCCATGCATTGGAAGAGGTATCGAAACCATTAAATAGGGACACGTTTGTTTGTGGAGATGATGCTAAAACGAAAAAAGAAGTGATTACTCTTCTTAGTAACATTGATGGCCTGAACCCAATAGATGCTGGACCATTAGAAGTCTCACGATACGTGGAGCCGATGACCGTATTAGCAGTTCACCTAAACAAAAAAATGAAACAGAAAAGTGTTGGATTCAAGGTGGTGATTGAATGAGCCAACAAGATCAAGGAAAGAAGCAAAAAGCAACAACTAAGGTCATCGCAGAAATAAGTATTTCACCCAGAGGAGTGGAATCATCCAGCCTAAGCAAGTGGGTTCGGAAGGCTGTCAAGATTCTTCACGAATATCCTGGAGTAGAGGCTATGACCACTCCCATGTGTACCATCATTCAAGCTAACTCGCTTGACACCATTCTAGATGCCGTAAAAAGTGCTCATGAATCATTATTCGAAGAAGGTGTTCCACGAGTAATCACAACCGTAAAAATAGATGATCGACGCGATAAACCTCGTGACATGAGAGATAAGATCAAAGCTGTCTTAAATGACTAAAGAGTACTAGCGATTTTCCGAACCAAGCACTTTCGCCTTTCTAACTATACTTGTAACCATCCCATACGGGTAATCATTGATCTTAAATACTAGTATGACGAGTGTTTTGATGACACGAGATCGAGGTATCAAACCATGTTTAGGGAAAACATCAAAAAAATGCTACGAACATTGGGTTTTCAAGAAGAACTAGATGACAAGACCATAAGATTCATTGAAAATCAATTTTTAGATCTCTTAGAACATCCCATGCCCGGTCAGTCAGCAAGCATCCCAATGAAAACAGGATGTCTAATCCATAACCTCGTATTATTTAATTATGAAGAAGTGAAAGAGCATCTAAAAGAAGAAATCCAGAAAGGCAATCCACCTCGACTGCCAAAACTGCAATTTGGTTTCTCTACCATGTGCCTTCATCTTACACCAGAAAGACGATGCAGCGTGCTTGATGAGGATTGCCCTTTTGCGGAAAAAAACAGTTATCATGAGTGTGAAATCGTGAAAGAAAGTCTTGTTGATCCTGAGCTAGAGAAATGGAAATAATATACCGATAATCAAGACAAAGCACGAA
>JAJRXH010000730.1 GCA_024276395.1 archaeon | reverse complement strand
TCTTTTCCCACCAATTTTTCTTCAATTATCACTTGTCCCTCGAGCTTGATTCGCTCCATTGCATATCTCATTATATCGTCTTCCGTAAATAAATGCTCACCGATAATTTTTACACCTTTTCCTCCAGTAAGACCATCAGGTTTTACAGCGACCTCCAATGTCCCAAGATCACGAAGGAATTCACGAACATCATCCTCATTTCGGCAAGTTCTAAACCTTGGCAAGCCAGGGATTCCGTGCTCAAGCATCAATTCACGACAAAATACCTTGCTAGCTTCAATGCTAGCATTAGCACGAGAAGGACCAACCGTAGGAATGTCCAGTTGTTCCTCGAGAAAATCCGTGATACCAGCAGCTAATGGAACCTCTGGGCCTATGATGGCCAGATCCATTCCTTGAAACTTATTTAAGGAATCAAAATCGGTTAATGAAGATACTATCTCGTGTTTCTTGGATAACTCGATGATACCAGGATTGGCCTTATCCATCAAGCAATATAATTCGGCACCACTTCGCACCACTGCTTTAGCAATGGCATGCTCACGAGCTCCATTCCCAACAAGCAAAACTTTCATTGAATGATGACCTCCCTTCATTTTAGTGATTTTCGTCTAAAGCAAGCACTTGTTGTTCCAACTCCATCACGAATGTCTAATTGATTGAATCTCAATCACCAATCCCAAATGGATCAATTCCATCAACAAAAACATCCGTTCATGGGAATGTAATCGACATTCACTCGTAAGGACGTTGGTCGCCGTCAATGAGTTGTAATTCAACTTTCTTCCTAATCTTACGAGCAACTGGTGTGGGATAATTACCAGTCACGCAAGCAAGACATAGGTGAGGAGTGCCAATCGCTGCTACAAGGTCATCAATGGTCTGATAAATAAGTTCATCGACCCATAATTCATGCTTTATTTCTTCTAAAGTTCGATTAGAAGCTAATAACTCCTTATCACGAGTAAAATCAATCCCATAGTAACAAGGATGAGTAATTGGAGGACAAGTCGAAGCAAAGTAGACCTTACTTGCCCCAAGTTTACGGAACTCCGCAATCATTTTCTTACATGTCAATCCTCGCACGATGCTATCATCGACAATGAGCACGTTACTCTCTTTTATCAAGTCAGGAAGATACAAGTATTTTCTTCCAACAGCCGCCCTCCGTTCATTCTCATTCTTGAGGATAAATGTCCGATGCAAGTAATAACGGTTCTTGATGATGAGTTCACGAACGGGAATGCCTAACTCCTCTGAAATGGCTTGCACGGCAACTCTTGCTGTGTCTGGAACGGGAACGACAAAATCTATTTCCAAGTTCATCTTCTGGATTCGTCTCGCTAAACGACGTCCCAACTCCAATCGGACATCATATACCAATTTTTCATCAATTTTTGAAACAGCATGCGCAAAATACACGTATTCAAACATGCAATGCTTGGGAGAACTGATCTTTTTAATGATGTGGGATTCTAATTCAAACGGTGGGAGTGGTTCCTCTTCTTCCTCCTCATTGAGGGAATCACGTGGTTTCACGATGACCAATTCACCAGGTTGCACGTCACGAACCCGACGAATCGACAAGTGCTGAAACACCACACTCTCCGAAGCGAAAATGACATGATGATCACTTTGAGCGAAAGTAAGAGGCTTGAAGCCCAATGGATCACGATAGGCAAACAAGTTTCCCTCATAAATCCCCACGATGCTATAAGCTCCATCCAATGATTGTGACAGTGATCGAATCGCCTCGACAAGATTCCCTCCCGATCGTTTCAACTCAAGTGCTAATAGATCAACAATCAACTCAGAATCACTATAATATTCCTTATCTGGAAAACGCTTGTTTATCAGTTCAGAAAAATTGGTAATGTTACCATTATGCACCAACGCTACTTGGTCATTTTTCACTTCCGCAGCAAAGGGCTGCGAAAATTTTTCAACTGGTGTATCCTTACTTCCTTCTTTACCTACCGTGGGATAACGAGTGCTTCCAACGAGAACAGCCGCCGCCTCAAACCCAGGAACGGGAAGTGTCGTTGGAAACCCCATCGATTTGGAAACACAAACCTTCCCAAGGGAATTTAGCAATCGAGAACGTCTTTCCACCTTCAATTCGGAAGCTGATGATGAACGCAACCAATCACGAAGATCACGTCCATCTTTCCTCTTTTTAGGAATCCAAGCAATTCCAGCACAGTCTTGACCACGATGAGTCAAAAGCTGCAGCATCTCCACAGCTGTGATGATGGGCACATCCCCCATGATACCTAAAACACCACACATCCAACTTCAACCTCAAAAATAGATTTGCGGGAACTATTTCTCTGATTGACAATTAATTGACTACATTTTAAAGGATTCTGTTCCGTCTATTTTGCCATTAAAATGGAGATGGTAACTCTGGAACATCTATGAAGACTTTCCTGCCCATTACTATCAGTTTTCCCTCACAAAAGAGGTTTACAGAATCAACCAAGATCTCATGCTCCTTCTCAAGTATTCTAGCTGCCAACGATTCTTCCGTATCCCATTGATAGACAGGAACCACTTTTTGGAGAATGATCGGCCCAGTATCAGCGCCTTCATCAACAAAATGAGTCGTGCATCCAGATACCCGTACCCCATAATCCAAAGCCTGTTTTTGCGCATGTAATCCTGGAAATGCCGGTAACAGAGCTGGATGAATGTTAATAATTCGGTTCTGATATTCCCTGACAAACAATGACGTTAACAAGCGCATGTATCCAGCTAAAACAACCAAATCAATCTCTTTCTCCCGTAACACTCCTAATATGGCTTTGTCATGCTCTTCCCGTGATGCATATTCTTGATGTGGAATTACTCTCGTCTCAATTCCCGCCTTTCGTGCACGCTCCAAGCCATGCGCACCGGGATTATTGCTAATCACGATTACTAACTCACCAGAGAGACGTCCTTCCCTCTGAGCATCAATGAGAGCCTGCAAGTTAGTTCCCCTACCAGAAATGAGAACAGCAATCCGCACGATTCTTTCATCAACCCCAGCATCATCTTCCAAAGAGGACGACAGTGTTAAAAGTCCCGACCCACTCATTACTCCTCAACTCATCACCTATTCCGTGGAATGCTTTCAAAAACCATCATTCCTCCACACCTTAAAAGCATTGTTGAATCATTTTTCCAAAGGAGGCGGGAGGCAAAATTACCCTTCCTCGTTTCTGTTCTCACAATCTTTTTAAGAACCAATGATAATACTCATCTTAGAAGGTGATTCACTTGAGTAACTCAAGAAAAACACGGTCTAAGAGACCTCGGTTCCTTCAACCACAGGAAATCGAGGCTTTCTACGTCATTCCGACGATTAGGAAAGAGTTCGCACGTGTAATGAAGGAAAAATACAACATTTCTCAACGTGAGATTGCAGAAATCTTAGGAATTTCTGAGGCAGCTGTTTCCCAGTACTTCAAGAACAAGCGCGGCTATCACGTGGATTTAGAAAAACATCAACACATCATCAAGGTCATCGAACAAGAGGTACATGACGTCCTCCATCATCAAAAATCCATCATCATTGCGATACAGACGGTGGTAAACATCATTCGCAACTCTAAGTTATTATGCACCATTCACATGGAATACGGGATAGTTGATCCAGAATGTGACATTTGTCATCGCTTCGAAAAAGCAAACGAGGAAAATCTCCCGAAAACTTTCAAGATTGATGAACTACAAGTCATTAACTAATGAGAAAGGAATCATTTTTTCTTCAAGTTCTTAGCTTTTATGATCATTGAAAAAATAAATCGGAGTGAGTTACCTGTTGACTCTTTTTTTGGTCATTGCTCCCACATCGCGCCTTATGGAAGGAAGTCAGAAACCACGATGTTGAAGCACTTGTAATGGTTGCTGAACATCACCATATTTCTGGAAGGCAAGGACAAACTGCTCCCAGGTCACGGGATGCGAATGAAAATGGATTCTTAGTTCCTTCAAGAAATTTCTGAACGATTCTTCCCCCATTTCTTGTTCTAATCGATGAAGAACAACTACAGGATTCGCCCTCGTGAGCATATTATCACGGAAATCCAGCAATGGACGCAATTTTCTTAGTGGTTTCTGCTTGAAATATTTTTTTCCAATAATTAGGTTCGTCATTGCCTAGTCCACTTTCTCTTTCTAGATAATAGGTCATAAATTCTGGGAAGCCTTCCCCGGTCCACAACATCTTCACATCCTTGATGACAAACATACCAGGCCACCACAGATGACTCATCTTGTGTGCAAGGTTACAAAATAATGTTTTTCTAGTTTTATCAGCAGACTCGTCGAGTGTGATGAAAGAAGCTAGAATTAAGACGCCAAATCCTGTTCTAGTGATACAAATCACGACATCCGTTGGTCTGGGTTTTCCCCAAATTGCTACTAGTTCAGAACCAACTTGAAGGATGGTCTCGATTATTTCATTCTTTGATACTTTGACAACCAATGTGTCTAGAGGAGGAAGGAGCAGCCTGTAAGTAAAGACATCATCCGTGAAGACATCCCATCGTGCCTCAAAATTTTCAGCAATGACTGAAGTGCCATTTACCGCGAAATCATCACTCTTAAAGGTGAATGATCCCGATGATGTCTTTGAATTTGGTATCCCTGTTGCGGCAGCTAGCCATTTACTCAGAAGATCTATATTCATCTCGAAGGTAAAGGAATTCGTAACGAATTGATTCAAGACACTTCTCCCAAGAAATGGGATCCACATAAGTTCATCTTTTAACAAGGCAACCTCCGGTGTAATACCCCAGGGAAGGTTTCCACCTAGTGATTCAGGTGCAAGGGAGCCATTGATTTTCATCTTGATTAGAAAAAAGCTTTCTTGAGGCAATTCTCGACGAAAGCGCAACAAGACGCGTCTCAATCGTATTGGAAAAATCGTGTCTGGTTTAGAAGATATTTCCGATGCCATTAGTTCTAATTCAGCTTTTACTTCTTCGATGCTTACATCAAGCTTAGGATTAAGCCAAAAAGTCAAGATTTTCAAGTCAGAACTAGCAACTTTTCCCGTAATTTCAAGAGTCATAGATAACATCGAAGGTGGCGATATTACTAATTCCACT
>JAJRXH010000049.1 GCA_024276395.1 archaeon | reverse complement strand
TGGAAGGAATTAGCGACGTGCTGAGATACGAGCTGCATCCTTTTGGAGTAAAAGTCGTGACGGTTGAACCTGGAGCCATTGCAACCTCTTTTCAGACCACCACCATCGAACAGATGAAACCTATCAACACCAAAATTTCATATTATGAAACTGTCTACCAATGGATGGAAAAGACCAATTACAAGGCATTTTATACCATTCCCAGTGGCTCACCAGAATCCGTTGCCAGGGTCATTTACAAGATCATCCATAAAAAAATCCTAAAAAGAGATATGTCGTACCCCTCCAAGCTCGTCTATTCTTGATAGCAAGAAAATTCCTACCACAATGGATAGTTGACAGAATAACCCTTAAAACCTTCCATCTTCACGAAACTATTATACCACATGATAATTTTAATGAATTCCACGAAAAAAATCAGAACTAGTCTAAAAAGAAATACTTATAAGGAAGAACTAGCTTAGTCTTAATAGGAGACCATTAATTGATGAATGCTACTTTTTCACCTCAGATTGCTGTGGTGGGTGCAGCTGCCTCTGGTAAAACTACACTAGTCCAATTTCTGACACGCAGCTCTTCTGTCGGAAAAACCAGTCCCACGATTGGTTTTGACATGAAAACTGTCCAGTATAGAAGCATCAAGTTCTTAATCACCGACCTAGGTGGACAAAAACCGTTCGTGATTACCTTTTGGGATAAAATATTACCTAAAACCGATGCCATCATCTTTCTAATCGATGCTGCGGCACCTGATAAATTCATCTTAGCCTATGACCTCTTCTTGTACGTGTTAAAAAAGATGAATAACGTTCCAATGCTGGTTCTAGCAAACAAGCAAGATTTAGAGAATGCCGCTTCAGTAGAAACTTTGACACAAATATTCAATTTCGAGAAAGCACGAATGAGGTTCGGCATCACGGCTTTGCACATCACTCCAACTTCAGCTCTTAAGGGAACTGGAGTAACTGAAGCACTGGATTGGCTATGCAAGCAAATTGTATTAAATGCTGGACACTCGATGCCATTAATCCATGACATTTTCATCTACGACCGAACCACGGGGCGTCCACTAGGAATCATATCTGGGAAGAAAATTCGACAGCTCATTGCAATGCAGGTATTACCAGACGATTCCAGCCTTCCTCCATTAGACGAGGAAAATGACTTACAAAGCCTTAATCCATCCCTTGTTTCGGCATTTTATTCTGCATTAGGAAACTTTTCTCAAGAACTCACAACTTCCGTAGTTCAGAGCCTGAAATTACGAAATTCAGATCCAATGAAACCAGATCACTTGTTATTTAATTTTATGGACGATAAATCTTCCATCAGCTGTCTCATCGTTGCCACTCACGGTGATAATGAACTAATGCTCGAATTCATAGCAGAACGGTTAATTTCACTTATCAAGGAAAAATATTCATGGGTGATGGATGATGACAGCAAATCAACACACCATATCCTAGATTTAACTGTCCAAGGTCTCGCCGTGATGGGAAAACTCATCCGCAATTCTGAAATTACAGACAAAAAAATCGAACAGGGGACGGATGACCTCACATGGACAAAAGATCTTCTTTCTGATAATTTATCCTCTGACAACCTTACAACCAGAAGTAACACGACAACACGAGAAAATTCCTCTACAAGCTCCATTCAAAATCATAAACCACGTTCCAAAGAGCCCATGAAAGATCAAGTAATTAACAATGATTCAAAAAATGAGGAAAATCAAGATAGAATTCCCGATAAAAAAAATATAAAACGATTAAAAGATTTTCATCGACTTTCAGTCAGAGAACGAGTTCAAGAAATTGAAAAGAGACGAAAAAAGAGAAACAAATAACTTTTTTAACGATTCTCACGTCATAC
>JAJRXH010000729.1 GCA_024276395.1 archaeon | reverse complement strand
CAAGCTCCTTCTATCATTTTTTTCGATGAAGTAGATGCTTTAACTGGCTCGAGAGGTGAAGGCGAGCACGAGGCGATGAGAAGAGTAAAAACACAATTACTTCAAGTGATTCAAGGTGTCACGAGTGCAGAGGAAAAACCCGTGGTAACTTTGGGGGCGACAAATACACCCTGGGATATTGATCCAGCTATGAGAAGACGGTTTGAACGACGCATTTACATTACATTGCCAGATGTCAAGGCAAGAAAATTGATGTTTGAAATTCATACTAGAGGCGTTAAATTGGCACCCGATGTAGATTTCGAGGAATTAGCACGATACACGGCTGGTTATAGTGCTGCAGATATTTCTTTGGTATGTAGAGATGCTCTCATGAATCCCATTAGGGAACTTGATGCTGACGAATTACTAAATAATCCAGATGTAAAACCTAGAGATCCCTCTCGAAAGGATTTCTTGATGGCGATCCAAAGAATAAAACCATCCGTAGCAGCGGATGAATTGAAACGATATGAAGAATGGAGAGATAAATTTGGTTCATAACACTAAAATTCATTACCATCCAAGTGATGCCCCTCAACAATCAAGAAGCTGATAAATGATGATGACTTTAAAGGATCGTGAGCGCACATGAGCTTATTTAGAAGGAAAAAAAAAGAGAAGCGCAAGGAGGAAGAATCTGAATCGATATCTACTACATCTCAGGAAGAAATAGATGAAATCATTTCCAAGGCTGTTGAAATAGCTCTCCTAGATGAAACTGAATCCAGAGAGGAGACGCAAGAACAGGCTCTTAAGAAACCTGTTCCCTCCCTTCCATCGATGACATCCCTTCAATCTGTTTCTCGATCCATTCCTCATGAATCATCATCCTTGGTGTCTTCTCGTGCTTCAGTCAGCGCAAAATCAGCATCATCTGTCTCACGCGTGGTTCAATTACCAGGTGGCGTGCGTGTTAGACCAGAGGTACAACAAATACTTCCCACCTGGATAGAAAAAAAATACTATTGGGCTCGTCCAGATCCTCGTAAACATCCAGATTTACATCAAAGTTGGCTCGAGGAATGGGGGAGTTTTCTTTTGAAATGGGCAGAAGCAACACGAACTCACGTGGTTTCCATTCCACACTTGATTTCAGAATTTCCTTTTAATAATCCGATAATAAAAGCTAAGCTTCTCGAGCCAGAAATTAGGGAAATTTGTGAACATTTGATCTATAAAAATCTCGCGAAGTGGTATGATAAGACGAAACGACGATTAAGAATATATTGGAAGACCTTGGAGGAATTTGCTGAGGATTTATATGATTGGGCCTTCCTTAGGGGTGAAAGTTTTGCTACGTTAATGGATTTAGTTCAAGCAGGACAACCTTGGAGTAATTTACCACCGAAAGAACTTCAACAATTGATGGAGTTCTTAGTCAAGGAGAGAAGAGCAGAATGGGCGGATGAAGAGAAGAGAACCATTCAATTCATTTATGAATGAAGCGGAAAGCCCACTCTCCACCAACATTCTCTTTTTATTAATTGGAAAGATATGGATTCTTAGAAATTGAAATTTAGCATGAAGCTCGGAAGGAGTGTAGAATCGTGAGTTCCCAGGCAAACAGTGAACTTCTCATTGAACTAGATGAATATCTACGAGCAGGCGTGCATATAGGAACAAGAACTGGTTTAAAAGCCGTGAGGCCTTACATTTTCCGTGTAAGAAACGATGGTTTATTCGTGCTGGATATTCGGAGAACAGACGAGCGTATTAGACTTGCTGCAAAGTTCTTGGCTCGTTTTGTGCCAGAAAGCATTGCAGTAGCTTCTGTTAGAACTTATGGAATTTATCCGGTTAGAATGTTTGCCAAGGTAACTGGTGCCCTTCCCTTGACGGGTCGTTTCATTCCAGGAACGTTTACTAATCCAATGCTTAGTGGTAGAGCGCGATATATCGAACCAGAGGTTGTTGTCCTTACTGATCCCAATGTCGACCGGCAAGCTCTGAGTGAAGCCAGTCGAATGGGCATTCCCACAGTTTCATTAGTAGATACTGATAATAATGTCAGTAACATTGATCTCATCATTCCCTGCAATAATAAGGGACGTAACAGCTTGGCACTAGTTTATTGGTTGTTAGCCAGAGAGATGTTGCGGGAACGCGGTGAAGATGTCTCTGATTTTGCGACCCGTTATCCGTTGACGGAATTCAAAGCGCCAAGGGGACGAAGAACTCAAAAACAAAAAGATATCATTTAACATCTCTTATTGATGATGAAGGTGGAGTGACTTGGATTATCCAGTAAGATGTTGGACTTGTGGGAAAGTCATTGGTCATCTTTTTCTTAAATTTGAAGAAGAGACCAAAAAAGGGAAGGATCCTAAAGAAATATTAGATGGGTTTGGCTTGAACCGTTTTTGTTGTCGCAGAATGCTCATATCTCACGTTGACATCATTAGTCAGATTTTAGAGTTTTCTAAGCACCGAGGCGGTAATCCCATTGTTTGAAGGGACATTAACTCTTTTCCTCCTTTTCTTTCTCATCATTCCTTTGTAGACTGTTTCTTTTGTGTGAATTTGTTTGTTCCCTCATTCCGTTAGTAATGACTCATATAGTGCAATGAGCCGCTCGATTGTGGTTGCGATGTCGTGTTTCTTGACACTCTGACGAGCTTCTGCTTGAATTCTACGCAAGAGAACGTTGTCGTTAGCAAGACGCTTGATGTCGTGAACGAAATCCTGAATGGTCTTTCCTTTTAGACAATCCTTACCCTCGATTAACCAGTCAAAAACTGGGTGATTACGCACGACTGGAGCTTTTCCGAAAGCCATTGCTTCCAAAAGTGCAATACCTTGATTTTCTTCCAGAGTGGGGTAAAAAAAAACGTCAGCAGCATTCAATAAGGTATCAAGGGTTTTTCGAGAGACATATCCGGTTATTCTGGTGTTGGGCAATTTTAAGGCAAGTTGTCTGGCATTTTTGATGGATTTTTGTTGTGCCAAAAAAGAGACCGGATATTGATGCCCAATCCAAAAAAATAAGTGGTTGGGAAGTTGTGATCCAACCTCGACAAACGTGTCGATTCCCTTTCTGTAAAATCCAATTCCTACACAGATGACAATTAAGCTGTCGTTGGACAGGCCGAATTTTCTTAGAATATGCTCCCGAATTTGCCTTGCTTGCTCCAAATCCCACGGTGTGATCTTT
>JAJRXH010000728.1 GCA_024276395.1 archaeon | reverse complement strand
ACTTCTTGGATTCGATACTCAATGACGGGTTCAATGCCATGTACTCGTGCAATTATGGCTGCTGTTTGATACGCTCTTTTCAGTGGACTGGTCCAAATTCGATCCACACTCACGGCTGAGAAGATCTCTGCCAGTCGATTAGCCTGTTCATGACCTCGTGGTGTCAAAGGAGCATCGTCATTTTGGCCCTGTAATATTTTTAATCGATTGCTAGTTGACTCACAATGTCGGACGAGAAACAAACGACGAGGTTTACAGTCAGGTTTGGTTTGTTCAGCCTCCGTAAGCACTGATGAGTCAATGACCTCCTCTTGAATGGTGCTCGCGCGGGGCGCGGCTGCTTTTCGTGATGACATCGATCATCCAACACCGCCTTCTTGCTCTTAATTCTTCTGTGTTGATACATACCTTGAAGCTTTATAAGGAATGCGAAGGTTTTTAAGCATCTTGCAATCGCTGCTTGATCATCAAATAATGTCGGATTTCTTCTTGCTGGGAGGGAAATGACGCGTATTTCGTGATGAATTCATCTGGCGTAACCCACTTGAGTTCGTCGTGCTCAGAAGACTTCCTAGGAACTTGATTGTCCGGTATTTTGCAAATGAAGCAAATGACAATGATTTCCTCCGTTAATGGAGGTTGTTGGATGAGATACGAGAAATATTCTTGGGCATGAATGATATCAACTCCGAGTTCTTCTTTCATTTCTCTTATCAGGCCTTTTCGAGGATTTTCTCCTTGTTCAATTCTTCCACTGGGAATTTCCCATATACCAGGTCCGAATTTCTTCTTGGATGATCGCTTGCCTATGAGGATGCGTCCATTTCTTTCCATGGTTGCTGATACAGCCACGAAAAACTTTCCAGGCATTCGAATCACCTTGAATTCTTCGGAAAGAATCCTAATTCTTTGAAACTTTCTATAAATTCTTTTTCCACATCTCTAAGCCATTCACCACCCCACTTGTTCACGAGATGATCGTTCCATCCATAACTTGGATCTCGTCCCGCATATTTCACGTAATATCCTTCTTCTTTAAGCCTGTCGTTCATGAATTCAATTCCTTCTCGTATTTCTTGTTCAGTGGGTTCTTGGTAGGTGTTCTCGTGAAGAACAAGATTAACTGGTATTCTTGGTCTCGTGGGAGGACTTTCGTCTGGATAACCGAATACAATTCCAAAGATTGGTAGAACTCCAGGAGGAAGCTCCAATATATCAGCCACTTGCTTGGCCTTTGATTGAAAACTTCCAAGGCAGCAAGAACCGATTCCATGGCTGTCTAAGGCGAGCATGAAATAAGCTGCTGCAAGCACGGCATCCGTATATCCAATGATTAATGCAGTCAAAGGTCCTTCTTTCAGCTTGGCTCCAGCCATATCCACGAACCTTTCTAATCTTCGAACATCCACGCAGGGTACCATTAGTTCAGGAGCTTTGAGAATGAGTTTTGAGCATATTTCGGCTAATCTTTTCTTTTTATCAGAGTCTTTTACCCAGATAAAACTGTATTGTTGTCCGCTGCAGGAAGTGGGCGCTTTCTGAGCAATCGTGACGGCATCTTCAATGATTTCACGTGAAATGGGATCATTTTTGAATTTTCGAATGGATTTCCTATTCATCACTAACTCTCGGAAAGAAACAATCACCATTTTTTCATTTATCATGTTGTCATTCACCTTTCAGCCAGTCATAATAAAATGGGAAAGTCGTGATTCATCAATGGTGATTCCTAATCCCTTTTCGATGGTTGGAACTTCTATCATTCCATTTTCATCCAGTTGGAAAGTATGTGGGATGATGTCATCATTGAAATAACGAGCGGTTTCAGAAATGTCTCCTGGGATGGTGAACCCAGGAAGTGTTGCCATGGCAACGTTAAAGGCTCGTCCAATTCCAGTTTCTAACATTCCTCCTATCCATGCGGGTACGTGGTATTTTTGGGCGAGTGAGTGAATGGAGAGGCTATTAATGACGCCGCCGACTCGTGCTGGTTTCAAGTTGATGATGCGCATTGCTTCTAATTCTAGGGCTAACTCGACAAGTTTGGGTGTTTTAAGGGATTCATCCAAGCATATGGGCGTGGAAATTTCTTTTTGCAAGGTTGCGTGGTCCAAGAAAGCATCTTCCGGAAATGGTTGTTCGATCATCAATAACTCGAACTCATCCAGCTTGGTAAGGTGATCAAGATGCTTTTCTTTGGTATAACCGCCATTTCCATCCACCATTAATGGAAGGTCTGGATATTGTTCTCTTATCGCCTTGAGTGGCTTGACATCCCATCCAGGTTCAATCTTGATCTTGATCTTGTGATAACCTCGTGAAACAGCATCTTTCACTGAATTTACCAAAGCACTTGGATCACGACTGTCGGGAATGCCTATTGATATTCCCACGGGAATTTTCTTTCTCGTGGGCTGTTGATTCAAGGCATTTTCCCATAAAAATTCGACTAGTTGTTGGTCTTGCCATCTTGCCAGTGAATCGGCCGCTGCAAATTCCACAGCAGCTTTTGCCATATTATTTCCACGAAACATATTTAATCTGTGATGAATGTCCTCCAGTCCATCAAATTCGAGTCCAATCAAGTATTTTTTCAAGATGTTTTCCAAAAACATCTTGCTGCCAGATAAGAATTCACCAGAATACCGTGGTTCCTTATCCGTCGGAGCTTCACCCCATCCAGTAATATTTTTCCTTGAATGGGTCTCTAGAGTGGTCAACTTGATTATCAAGGCATGTTTTTCGAGGGCTTTACCAAAAGAAGTCGTGAATGAGCATTTTAAGGGTATTTTTATTGGAAAAATCTCCATATT
>JAJRXH010000727.1 GCA_024276395.1 archaeon | reverse complement strand
CATTGATCAATTAGTCAAATCTGGATATGACTTACGAGAAATATCTTGGCTGCACGGAATGATGAATTCACGGTGTCGACAAGAGATGGAGGACAAATTCCGCCAAAATCATTGTCTAATCCTCGTGACAACGGATTCAGCCAGTGAAGGGTTTAACTTTCAGCGTCATGGCCATCAATTAGTGCATTTTGACTTACCATGGACCCCCCAACGCATCATTCAACGTGTCGGGAGAATTGATCGCTGGGGACAAACTCACCCGGTACAGATTCATGCACTAATTTCCAAGGATATTGAAGAAGTAGAATATCTTATTTCATTACAACAGAGAATAATAGCTCAAAGGAAGAAAAAAGGCTCATTTAGTGCCTCCCTGGGGTATTTCAAGTATGATGAATTCGTCAAGTTGATGATGACGTGTTCTTCTGATTCACGAGTACGAGGTAGAGCTCAAGTGGAACAAATCATTCACTCACTAATGTCGCGTGAGCTTGACAAGGAACTTCCAGTTGAGTTACTAGGACATTCTCCGGAAGAAGAGCAAGCTGTGAGCCAATTACTATCACGTTCCACGTCTTGGTATCCTAGCGAAACGGATCTCCAAGAACTGGTAATGCATCTCGTGGAAGTTAAAGGTGGCAAATTGACTCATCGCTCCACGGAGGAATTTTCAATCTCGATCCCACGAGATTTTCAACAATCAGATCTTGTCCCATCTTCTTATCAAGAAGTGACTTTTTGTCAGAAAAAAGCATTTGAGAATGAAAAATTGGAGTTCATTAGTGTTTTTCATCCGTTAGCGAGGCAGGTTTTGAATGAATTCCGCAAGATGTCTTACTTGCCCACGGATGAGTATCGAATAAATTGGAAAATTATCAATCAACCTCCTAAGAGTCTCAATGACAGTGAAAGTTGTTTCATTTTCATTTTTCAATTAAAAGAATTTCATTTTCAAGAGAAAAATATGACCATCCCTGACGTGGGAAGTTTACTTCTGGTCGTGGTTTCACAGAAGAAAACCGGAGCCCGGGTGATCATTAATCAGCCTGAAGCCTTGAACATCTTGAATCACGTGCTTATTGCTCCAGAAATCCAGGGTGATCACGACTCATTATTGGCATTTCTTGAAAATAATTGGAATCAGGCATTAACTTTGGCACATCAAGAAGTTCTTTCAATGCTAAAACGTGAACGTGTCGAGATTCCTTCGCAATCGCTGACGCCAATTGCCATGGCATTCATCTTGTTCCGTTGGTGAGACTCCCTAACAAGTCATGAGATTCTTTCTCGACTTCCATCATGGTTATCGGTTATTTCCATGGGTGATGATAGCTCGAAAGAGTGTCATCATCTCAGAAGCTTCGTCATTATTACAATATTGCTAACCAAGGCACGGGAACAACAAGAGCATGGCTTGCCTCTCGCATCACAACTTGAACCTTTATAAAGGTGCATTCACCTAGATCACTTGAAAAAAATTCATATCAACGGAGTGATTCTCAAGTGAGCACCACCGTCACCTCTTCATCATCGCCGGAAACCAAAGTTCCGTCACTTCCAACGAAACAGCCCAATGATTCAGCACTCATTCTCTTCCAGTCCAGAATTCTGAAGAAAATTAACCTCGAAGAAGCACGTGCATTAGTGCAGTACGTCTACCAGTTGTATCGTCATCTTAAGTCCGAATTCGTCTTTATGGCAGGTTATCTTAGCCGTGAGGAATACCTCGAATTACTTGATGAAAACTTAAAAATTGAACGAATTGGAGGGACATGTTTCATTCACTCCCCAGCATCCACCTCACATGAATCCTTGGTCTCCTTCTTGCTCATCATTCTTGAAATGTTCGCACAAGCCAAGGGCATCGGCGTTGCACTCGGCTCACGGCTCGCTTTTGACGTTAAACCATCCCAGAAGGACCGACAAAGTGATCCGGACACCGTTGAACCCGATGTGTGCTTCCTTACTGCTGACGACTACAAAGAATTCCTAAAACTCCCTGGTGTTCTCCCTCGACTACCTCCCTTCATCATCGAAGTTCTCTCACCTGGCACCAAGGATTATGACCTGACTACCAAGCGTGATCTCTACCTTCGGGCGGGAGTCACCGAATGCTGGTTCATCGACGAAGACGAAGCCCAGGTTGTTGCTTGTCGTCGAACCACCACGGGTTTCCGTTGTCGTACAATCCAAAGTGGACGCCTCAACTCCAAGGCTGTTAGTGGATTTTGGATTGATGTGGACTGGTTATGGCAACAAAAAACCTCCGAACATCTCCAACAAGTCCTATCTACCCTTCTCAATGATCCTAAAGATTGGCGCATCCTCCTGACCAACTTGGATATGTCAAAAATTCCAGCGATCTATGGAAGGAGCATCGTTGGGCCTATGCTGGAATATCTCGGAAGGGAAGCCGTGCCCCTCGTGCTGGATCACTTTGGCGAGAGCGTGTTACCGGCCGTGCTGGATCGCTTTGGCGAGAGCGTGTTACCGGCCGTGCTGGATCGCTTTGGCGAGAGCGTGTTACCGGCCGTGCTGGATCGCTTTGGCGAGAGCGTGTTACCGGCCGTGCTGGATCGCTTT
>JAJRXH010000726.1 GCA_024276395.1 archaeon | reverse complement strand
TGTTCAGCACTGAACTCAAAAATTTTGGTTATTTTCACGTGACGGTGGGATTTACTTTAGTGGGCGTGTTTCTACCAGCCTTACGAGGTGGTGAGTCTCGTTAGTCGTTAGAAGAGAAAAAAACGGGAAACATGATGTGAGATTTTCTCATGCGCTATTTTTTTGGTGTTTTTCTCGTAATGCCTTCAATACGGCCAATTCTTTACCAGACAACATTCGCAATAACGCCCCACCGGCAGTGCTGACAAAACTGAGATCAACTTTTGCCAGTTTTAGTGCCTTGAGCGTGTGTCCACCTCCTCCAATGGAGTAGGCATTACCATTCCCGATGATGCGCAAGAGTTCAACGGTTCCGTGTGCAAATTCGGCCCTTTCAAAAACTCCCATCGGACCATTGAAGATGACAGTTCTAGATTGAGATAAGATTTCCTTGTACCTCTTGATGCTCTCATCACCTATGTCAAGTAATGGTAGATTCGTTGGTAATTCTGAAATTGGGATATTTTTCCTGGTTCCACTATCGTCTGCTGCATAATCCATTGGTAAGAGAATCTTATCGGAATGTTGTTGCAATATTCTGGAAGCTGTCTCTTGGAATTGTTTTAGTTCTTCCTTTGTGTATGATTTTTCCAAGAATTGCACGGAGGGGACGCCAAGGCTCTTACCCTGAGCTAGATGAAACACGTGAGCGATGGTACCACCAATGAGGATGTGATTAGCCGTACCAGAATCTAGGGCATGTTGAATCAATGGAAGTGTATCTTCAGGTTTTGTTCCACCTAAAAGATATGTGACGGGACGTGAAGGATTCTCCGTGGCCTTTAGTATTCCCTTAACTTCCTTTTCCATTAACCTTCCCATGGCACTTGGCAAGATGGGGATGAAACCAACCGTGGAGGCATGTCCACGATGTGCGGCAGAAAAAGCATCGTTGATGAAACCATCTGCAAGAGGTGCTAATTCTCTTACTATGGTCGAGGCTCTTGCGTGCTCTTCGGGAGTCCTTTTAGCAGTTTCATCGTCTAACTGGCGGACATTGTCTAAGAGGATGACATCACCAGGTCGAAGGGATTGAATGGCTTTCTTAGCCGTCTCACCAGCTACATCTGGTACAAACGTACATTTACCACAATCTTTTATGAGGTCATTCAGCACGTCAGCATGTGGTTGGAGTGATATGAAATCCTTACCACCTTTCCTTCCTTGATGGGCTAATAGGACGATTCGTAGGTCATTCTCAACGAGTTCTCTGATAGTAGGAACATGTGCCTCGATTCGGGTTGTCCCTAAGAGTTCCTTCGTGTCGGGGTCAACAGGGCTGTTGAAATCTACCCTTACAATCACCGTTTGTTCATTTTCAAGATTTAAGTCATCTATTGTTGGATACTTTCCTTTCATTTCAACCACCACCCATTTCTTGTTGTATTAATTTCTTACAAGATGAATGACAGCCGTTCTTTTAATGTTTCCAAGGACGTTTTCCTTCAGCAAATAATTCTAGATCATATCCTCTCCGTTCTAACCATTCTGCTGTTTTTCCCGTGATGATGAGTGGAACGTTCTGTAGATCCTTGATAGATTCCGCTCCGGTTAGGAAGCAGGCGAGCCGTAGCTCTTGAATGAATTGACGAGTGAACGCTTTCAATTGTTCCAACCCGAGGTTAGCCGCTTTCAAGAATGGTGATGCCATTCCCACCGCGTCAGCTCCTAGCGCAAGAAGTTTAGCGGCATCAAGACCATTTCTTACTCCACCAGAGGCAATCACCACTCTTTTAAAGACGGATTTCACTTCAATGGTGCTGATGGCCGTTGGTATCCCCCAATCCCAATATAATTTACCTAAAGTTCGCTGCAGTGATGAACGCGCACGTTTTGCCTCAACAGCGGACCACGATGTTCCCCCAGCACCTTGAATGTCAATCCCGTCAATACTGACTTCATTCAATCTTTTAGCGGTCTCTCTAGAAAATCCAGAGCCTACTTCCTTGACGATGAGAGGAGTTGATAAATTTCGTGCAATGTCATCTATCTTATCTAAAACGCCTCTAAAATCCCGATCGCCCTCTTCTTGGACAACTTCTTGGAGGGGATTGGTATGGATGGCCATCACGTCTGCTTTAATCATATCAATGGCCTTTTGTACTTCTTTTAGGCCATAACCCTTTACCAACTGTGGAGCTCCCAGGTTACCAATGAGAAGGATGGATGGTGCCATTTTTCGCGCAATGCTAAAGGTTTCAGCCACTGATTCGTCTTCGATTCCCGCTCGTTGGCTACCGACCCCCATGCCAATTTGAAATGTTTCAGCATTCATTCCTAGCAATTCATTGATGTGAGCGACATCGGCGTGTCCTCCAGTCATGCCAGAGCAAATGATTGGGGCTTGTAATTTTTTACCGAATAATTCAACGGAAAGGTCTATTTCGTCCGAGTGGTGCTCTGGAAATGCTTCGTGGACGAAATGGATGTCTTGTAATCCCGTGGATGTGGCTTTAAACTGCACATCTTTTTCGAGATTGATTAACACGTGATCTAGTTTTCGACTTTTGGTGATTTTTTTCACATTCTGGTCATCACTAGTGTTAACCATGATTATAGACCTCTTTCTGGTAAAATTTTTGTTATTAGCATTCATTTTACTGATGGGTGATTTCATTACTCCATTTCTTCGGTAATGACACCTTTGGTGTCGATGCTTACGGTTAGAGGTTCTCCTCCAGCATTTTTGATGGCTTCACTCACGTTTTGCTCCTTTTTGGTCTCAATGAGGGCGATCATTGAACCGCCTGCTCCCGCACCAGTGAGTTTTGCACCTAATGCTCCGGCGTTTCGAGAAGCCCAGATTAATTGTTCCAATTCTAAAGAAGAAACCCCAATGGCGTTTAAGAGCCCTTGGTTAACGTTGAAGAGATGTCCTAGTGTCTCGAGTTCTAGCGGTTCGGTCGTGAGAACTTGGAGAGCTTCGTCTACTAAGTTACCGAAGACGTCAAGCAGCGGATTGTAAATATGTGGTAATCTTTCCTTACGTTCCTTTACACCCAAAACTACCTTTTTGGTCTCTCGTTCCTTTTTCGTGTCTCCGATGATTAATGAAAAGGATGGAATGCTAAAGTTTTTTACTTCTGGACGCTTGAAGTAGACAGCGCCTCCAAAGGTGCTAATGGTGTTGTCAATGCCGCTGGGAGTTCCGTGGTGGATTCGTTCAGCTTCAAAGGCAATGCTGGAAATTTCATCTTTACTTAACTGAATTCCAGCTGCCGTTGCTAAAGCTGCCGTCGATGCCACTGATATGGCAGCTGACGAACCTAATCCCGCACCACGTGGAATTTGTGAAACAATGGTTATTTCCATCGATTCGGGCCAGTCAGCATCATGCCGTTCTTTCATCACCTCGATGATCTTGGCTGTTGCCTCAACGATCTTGTCGTGATGATTCGCTAAGATGACATTTTTTCCGGAATGCAGATTGATTGTTGCTTCCAATTTGAGATCTAGCGCTTTCAAGACAATTTCTTTTTTTTCAGTGTTGTTGTTTTTTGATGTGAGTGTAACAGTAGCACGCTTGTCGATGGCCACGGCAATTGCTGGTTGTCCATAAACCACGGCGTGTTCTCCAAATAAGATTACTTTTGCTGGAGCACTCGCTTTAACTTTCATTTTCATCACCTGATGGCTTTAGGAAAGATTTACATTGGTGTTTCGAGCTGATTTAACATGAGAAATCTGCATCGTGAGACTTAAAAACGCTATCCTATCGGATTTACCTTCATTTTCATTTCTGAATACATTTTTGTCTTTAACTTTAAGAATGCTGTGGATGGAAAAATAAATATATCATTCTGAGAGAATAGTGACCCGTGATGGAATTACGGTCGAGTGATGGCGGTCAACATGAAAGTATTGGTACTTGGTGGAGCTGGTGATATGGGAGATTACGTGGTCCGTGATTTGGTGATATGGGGAAGTCTTTGGTTAAATAACCATTGGAGAGTGAATCAAAAAGCCGCTAATAAATTATTAGAAGAATTAGGTGATTCATGCCTTGTTCATCACGTGATCTTGATCATTCCAAGCTTGTTGAGCTCATGAAGGAGTATGATATCGTGATTTCAACGGTGGGTCCATTTTATATTTATGAGCCTCCGATCGTGAAGGCAGCCATTGAAGCTAAAGTACGGGCAATCATTGACATTTGTGATGATCATAGTCCTACAGAAGAAATCCTAGGGCTTGATGAGGAAGCGAAGAGAAAATGGTGTACTTGTGTTGGTGAGATATGGATGGCCCCCGGGATTAAGCAATCTTTTGGTCCGATATTGTTATAACAAGCTGGATAAAGATGGCAACATTCGTGTTAACATTGCTTGGGCAGGTG
>JAJRXH010000008.1 GCA_024276395.1 archaeon | reverse complement strand
TGATGATATTCTGCAAGAGTCAGATCAATGACAACAGTAGGGATGCTCCACTCGTCCCAATTGAATTCACTTTTGGAGATGAAAAGATCCTTGAACAAGTGCCTTTTTCCATTAAAGATGCACTCTAAGGTCGAGAGCAATAACGATTTTCCAAAACGCCGTGGTCTAGCCAAAAACACGTATGATCCGTATTCTAGTAACTGGATGATGTCCCTTGTTTTATCTACATAGAGGTAACCCTTGGTTCTTAATTTTTCAAAAGATTGGATACCGATGGGTAATGATGGTAGTTGGCCTTGTTCATGATGAGAATTCCTAGTTTTTGATGACATTCCAAGCATTACTTGTAATGAGTGATATATAAAGATATCGTGGTTAGTATTTTCTCGAGAACACGTCATTCACGAAGAACGTGCGATTTATCTTGGTGGGGCTGATAAGTCACGTGGGTTTTACTGAGGATGATGGAAGATGTTGCACGTTTCGTGATCATTTCTTTTCTTGAAGGAAAAGAAGATGAGGGATATGCATCGTGTCATTCTTTTCAGGGTGCATCTATGCTTGGAATCTTACTATTTTCATCTCTTAGGAGGCGAACGGTTGCAACTGGTGAATCAGTTCATGATGAACTATTTTATTTTTTTCTTCTCCTTCATCCACCTTGAGCATCGAATCGTTTTAGTCCCTTGATCCACATTAGGTGAGCAATGAAAAAGAGAATGATTGGCCAAGCCAGAAACAATGATAGTGAGGAAATGGTTAGTTTTTCAACGTCAAGAAACACGGCTATGGGGAAATAATAAACCTGAGCCATTGGTAAGAGCATTAATAGTTGATAAATGGGAAGTGGGAAAAGATTCAATGGGATGAGGGCCCCAGCAGTTAGGGCTTCTAGGCTATAATAATACCAACGTGGCGCTTCTCCCAACCAAAACGTGCAATAACCGATGATGAGATGAATGAAGAACGTGATCACGAACGAGATGAGCATCATCACGAAAAAAAGAGCGAGTCGTCTCACGTTCAAGGTAATGAAGGATAACGGAGGAAACACCAGCGAAACTCCAAGCAAGATGGTGAAACTTAACATCACTTGTAGGCTGGCCGGTGCGAAAGATCTTGCCAACTGGTAAAGGGAGTAGTTCAAGGGACGGCAAATGTAAATGACCAGTGATGTGTCAGATTCGCCCGTGATATCTCTTTCCACGCTCAAGCTCACGTCCGCACTGCTCAAGGTAATGCTCATCATTTTTTGCAAGATGAAATACAAGAGCAGTGTTTCCAAGGAAAATGATGCTATTTCTGTTGCCTCTGCTTGTGAATAAATGAAAGACCACACCAAGTACAAGATGATGACTTGCAAGGGGTAGTTAAGGAGTTTCATGAGGAACTCCATGAAAAACGTGGTCAATTCTTGCCATTCTAATAGAAACGTGCGAACGTACTTGTTCACTTGCTATCCTCTCCATGATTGAAAGTTACGTAGACCAAGACGCCAAGCAATGGAAAAGCAAGTTCCCCAAAACACGAGAAGAAGGAGAGATGCTGAGCCGTAAGTCATCACTTCTGATGCGGAGATTTTTCCAAGAAATGCTCTTGTTGGAATGGTGGCCAGTAGCATGATGGGCATTCCCATCGTGAGAAAGAGTCGCATTCTTGTTGGCATTTTATCCAACGGTACCCATAATAAGTCAAAGAACTGGTCAAAGAAACTACGAAGGCCGGGCCGAGGAATCCAAAAAGCCAAGCTATTCACGCATCCAAACATCAAGGTGAGGACAACCGAACCACTCACGAGAAAGAACAAGGCAGGGAGCACGTTCAGCAAGGAAGGAACGTATCCACGACTCAACGTGACCACGAAGATGATGACTAGACCCGAGATGATTTGCTCACCAGTCCGGCGAAGCTGGAATCGTTCCCCGATTAGTGCCCAAAAAGTTGGAACAGGTTTGACTAGGTATTTTTCTAGCGTGTTTCCATCTAAAATGAGATATTCGAGAATTGACGGTGCCAAGAAAAAAGATGCCCAAATTCCCATGAATGACGTTCCCATTCCTACCAAGATTAACGTATCCTCGAAGCTCCAGTCACCTAACACGGTCACGTGACTGAAAATGACGCGCCAGAAAATCACCCAGACGCTCATCTCTAATAGATAATAAAGGAATTCAAGAAACGTGGATTTGCGATATTCAAGCATGTACTCTAGATCTAGTAGCAAGAACCTTAGATAAAGACGAAGGATGGCTTTCATCTTGTTGTTCCTCCAATGAACTCACTGTTGCTTGAAACCATTGTCGCGAACGCTAGCTTGACGATAGACAAGACGAAGGATGTCTTGCAGTGGAACGTGACTCGCGTGAAAATCCTTGATGCCCTCATCTTCCAAGAGAATTACCATCTCATCAACTGATATTTTTTGCGCGTCAATGGTCATCCGCAAGATGTTTCCTACCACATCTGACCACTCTACTTTTTCTTGCAAGGCATCACGTAGGGATTGCACTTGTTGACGGGTCCCACGACACTCTATCCGTCGTAGGGAACTTGCCTGTTCCTTGAACTTTCGTAAGGGAACATCATCTAATAATCGTCCCTCGTGGAGAAGAATGAGCCGATTGCAGATGTCTTCAATGCCAATGAGATCGTGATCAGCAATGAGAATGGTCACGGGTTTGTCACTCTGTTGGTTTAAGTGTAACAAGAACTTTCGAATCTGATTTTTTACCATGAAATC
>JAJRXH010000725.1 GCA_024276395.1 archaeon | reverse complement strand
GTTGCTTTAGTGAATCATCTTCAGTTGGAAGAAGAAACAAGAAATGCCCTTCCAAGAATGAATCTGAAAGATCTGGTGGCACGATTATCGAAGACGAGAAGATTTGATATGTTGGAAGCGATTAAACAAATTAGAGTGCTTGATCCTTCAATGGGAACTGGAAATTTTCTGTTAGCTGCAATGAGTTGCATTAAAAGACACGTGCTGAATCAACAAGGGGAGAAAGCGAACGAGAGAGTAGGTGATCTGATCGTTAGCCTATACTTGGAGTTATTCCCACGAATAATTCATGGATTGGATATGGATACTAATGCACTGATGATTGCGCGATTGAGAGTGTTTTTTCTCTTCTTGCAAGACTTGATGTGGATGGACGAAGCTTCTGTAAAAGATCTTCTTAGCTTATTAAAGCTCTTTTGGAGAAAAGAATGGAAATTTCACCATGGTAATGCGCTTATCGGTTACGCAGCGTGGGACAATCTTTCCAATGATGAGAAGATGAAGTTCATTGCACGTGATGACAACGAACGTTTTCACTTGCTTGTTAAATCATTGAATGATCGATTGGCTGGAGAATTAAATCTTTCATCCTCTTTTATTGAGCGAATCAAGCCTTTTCACTGGGTTCTGCACTATAAACAACCAAAATTCTCAGTGATCATTGGTAATCCTCCTTGGATTCAATCAAAGTTCATTGATAAGCAGGAAAAGATGTGGCATGCCGCGTGCTTTACCACCATTGGTGCACAGTACGATTATTTTCAGTTGTTCATAGAACGTGCAGAAGACTTGTTGGATGAAAATGGTGTTCTAGGTTTTATTGTTCCTAACAGATTCGTGAATGGTTCTAATTACCAAAAGTTTCGTGAATTTTTATTATGGTCTTCTCTCAGATTATGGAAAATAGTCAATCTTGGAGATGGCATCTTTGATGGTGTCAACATGCCATCATGCATCATGTACTTGGCACGGTATCCTCCTGATGATGGCATCTTTGCCCTTGATCGATCTAAGCCTCATCCTATGAAACCGATAATGGAATTATCCTTAACTGAATTTCGAGATTTTGTTCAGCGATATCAAATCTTTCCAGTAGGTCTCTCGCGTTCGACCATGGTTCTTTTAAGATCGATGAAAAAAGGGTCCGTTCCTGTCAGATCGCTTTTTAAGAATGGAAGGGGAGTTGAAATAGGCAAGAAATGTCAGATTATTCTTCAGTCTCCGACCTTGAACTCGCGTCCTTTTTTAATTGGTGAAGATTTGATTCGTTATGCGATTCGTTCACGACATCACTTGCAGTTAGGTGCTGCTGGAATTAATTATAAGCCAATGTCACTTTATGATGGAAAAAAAGTGTTGGTGAGGAAAACAGGAGCTACGGTATCGGCAATTGTTGATTATGGGGAACATGTTGTCATCCAAGTCATTTACGTGTTTAAGAGTAAATCTCCTTGGATTTTCTCCGAAGAAATGTTAGCTGCGCTGCTAAATTCAACCGTGATGAATTGGTATTTCCATGAGATATCACTTGAAGGGAAAAAAACGTCATTTCCACACTTGCGTCAGAGAGACATTCTTTCATTTCCTCTGAAAATTAATCGATGGAACAAATCTCTTGAAAAATTGTCAATTTTGAATCAATTTTTCACGCAATTGCAGTATCTTTCCTTACTTTTTTTGAGGGACGAAAAAACTCGAGAAATTAATGTCAATTTTCGAAGTGAAAAAGAAATTTTAGAATTGACTCGTTTTTTGGATGAGAAACTGACGAATGTAATTTCCGTCTTGTTATTTTTTGATGAAATGATAGAAGCAGAAGCACGTGGCAAGCAATACTTACTTGAACGAATTGCATCTTTAGATGTGGATCGAGTGCAAGTATGGTTCCAAAAGCTATGGAAGGTGCTTTTACTATGTGAAACTGGTAAGATCGAGGATTCTCAGCTACTTTCATTTTTTACTGATACATTCAAACTGGTAGAGACAACTACATCCAGCGTGTCGGATTTAAGGAATGATGAGGTATTGCAGGATGCCATTTCGACCATTTTTCATGCTCCTCTCATTTCTGAAATTCTCTCCAATAAAAAGGATGTCAAGTAATTCTGAAAAATTCTCAAATCCATAAGCTTTCTTTGGGCTAGGGACTTGTAGATAGATTTAGCTTTATAAATGATGAGAACTAAGCAAAGATTGAAAGACCAATGCGGTTGGATCAAGTTGACTGAAAAAAATTCTAGTTCGAAGGATAAGAAGGCTGATGCATTTTCTTCTACTGATGAAATGCGTTCTCCTAATCATGGTGCTAATTTGTGGAAGCGATATCTCGATGTATTACGACATCAGCAT
>JAJRXH010000724.1 GCA_024276395.1 archaeon | reverse complement strand
TGACTTGAGAGATACGTGTGTCTGGTGCGTGATTCACGATGACGGAAGCTAATATGTTAACTACAGAAAACGAAGCAAAGAAGGTTAACAAGGTCAACTTCGATAACTTGCCTTGGTTCTCCATTTTTATGTCGGTTATGGCATTGACAATCGTTTTCGGATTGCTTTACCTGTACTTGAGCGCCTTGTGGGAAGGAGGGAAGCTCTCCATTGATGTTTTTGGCGTGAATTTTCTTTTTGGCACGGAGTGGGATCCCGTTAATGGGAATTTTGGCGCGCTGCCATTCATCATTGGTACGATATTGACCTCTCTCTTAGCAATCGTGTTAGCCGTGCCATTGGGCGTGATGCTTTCCCTGTACATTGTCGAGTATGCACCACGAACACTTAAAAATTACTTGAGAACGGTCGCAGACTTGTTGGCAGCAATACCATCGGTTATTTATGGATTATGGGGCATCTTCATTCTCGGTCCATTCATCGTTGATCTTGGAGACTTGCTTATTGGCTTTATTCTTCCCAAAACCATGCACGTGAGAGGTAATTCGATCTTTACTGCCTCAGTCATCCTCATGATCATGATCTTGCCCATCTTGATAAACATCCTCATTGATGCTTTTGAAACGGTCCCTGATCTCTTGAAAGATGGCATGTACGCGCTAGGGTCGACCAAGTGGGAAGTCTCGAGCAAGGTCATCATCAAGAGCACGTATCCCACGATCGTGGCGGCTACTCTACTGGCGCTAGCAAGAGCACTAGGCGAGACCATGGCCGTGACCATGGTCATTGGAAACGCTTATGGGATTCCTACCAACATTTTTGATGCCGGACATACCATCACCTCCATCATAGCCAATGAATTCACGGAAGCTGCAAGCCAATTACATTTGGCAGCGCTTTTTGAGCTCGCCTTGATCCTCTTCATGATCACGTTCCTTTTCAATGTTCTTGGGCTACTCATCGTGAAAAGGATCAAGAAAAAATTTGGTGCCACGAACAGATAGCCCCCATCACTAATCTATAAATGAATGATGGATATGATCGAAATTTTCCGTTCTTGATAGTGTCCTCTTGGTCAGAGAATTAACATGTTTGCCCACGATAACGACGACTGTAAAAAATTGAGATGATCTTGTTCGTGAGATGACTGATTGGCAAGTAATGAGTCGAAATAGGATGAAACGATGATACAAAATAAGATGAATATTCGAATGAGAAGGGTGAAATTTTGATGACGGCCACGATTACTGAACAAGTAAAGCCATCTTCAAGGATGGAAGAAAAACAAGACGAATTCGAGACATTACGGTGGAAAAGGAGAATTTTTGTTGATAAGGTCATGAAAGGTGTCCTCTTTCTTGCCTTCATCCTCGTATTAGTTCCCTTGTTGAACATCATCTTCATGGTCATCATTAATGGACTTGAGGTCATTCTCAAGCCAGAATTTTATCTAGAAGAAGGCCGTTCACCCATCGTGAACGAGGGAGGCATTGCACATGCCTTGGTTGGCACTCTGATCGTGACAACCATTGGCAGCATCATTGGCATCCCTCTTGGCCTTATCGTTGGTATTTATCTTGGTGAATTTGGCAAAAATGGACTTGGAGAAATCGTGAGATTATTTGTCGAGACAATGGCTGGCATTCCAACGATCATCAGCGGTATCGTTGCCTATGCGCTCATCGTGGTCACGATGAATGGGTTCTCTGCTCTTGCAGGGGGAATCGCACTAGGCATCATTATGATTCCCATCATTGCACGAACAACTGATGAAATGATTCGCCTCGTTCCAGACGAGCACCGTGAGGCAGCTCATGCCCTGGGCCTGAATACCTCCACTACGGTTCTGAATGTGGTGCTTCCTTCTGCTAGGAAAGGTATCGTTACTGGCATTCTCTTGGCAGTCGCACGAGTAATGGGAGAAACCGCACCTCTGCTTTTTACTGCCCTATACACGCAACATCTCAATTTCAATCTTACTTATCCAGTAGCCACGCTCACGACTTTGATCTTTACCTATGGCATCTCTCCTTTCGACTATTGGCAGAAATTAGCCTGGGGTGCGGCTTTTCTCTTGTTAGTGCTCAATCTCGTGATCGTTCTCCTCGTGAGACACGGAAAAAGCTCAAGTCAGCAATCCTCATCCGCGTGATGATTAGAAAAAGCATGTACATCGTGATGATTGATGATGAATGCATGCTATCTAGCATGGTCATTTCGTGAAGTAAATGAAGAAGGATGATGATTAAAGAAAGAAGAAATGTTACAACAATTCAACATTTTGTCAAGAAAGGAAAAGGTGAGATCTCCATGGTAACAATGAATGTCAACTTGCAAGATATTCGAATGAACGCCGGAATTGATGATAAAATGAGTCATTCATTGAGCGAATTGAAGATCAAGATACAAGTAGAAGATCTTGATGCCTATTATGGCACGAAAAAAGTGTTACATGGAATAAACTGGGACATACCAGCTAAGAAAATTACTGCCATCATTGGACCATCTGGATGCGGAAAAAGCACGCTCTTGCGTTGTCTTAATCGCCTTCATGAACTCAAGGCTCAGGCACGAGTTGAGGGTAAGGTCTACTTGGATGGCAGTAACATCTATGATCCTCACGTGAACGTGATCCAAGTGAGACGAAAAATTGGAATGGTGTTTCAAAAACCGAATCCCTTCCCCTTCATGTCCATCTATGATAACGTCGCAGCCGGACTCTTGCTGCAAGGAAAGAAAAAAGATGCAGAAATGGATGTGATCGTTGAAGAGGCCTTGCAAATGGCTGCCTTGTGGGATGAGGTCAAGAATGATCTCAATAAACCGGGTTCAGAACTTTCTGGTGGACAGCAACAACGATTGTGCATTGCTCGTGCTCTTGCCTTGAAACCTGAAGTACTATTGTTGGATGAACCAACCTCTTCCTTGGATCCCATATCTACCAAGCACATTGAAGAGCTTCTTCTCGATCTCAAGGAACATTATACCATTGT
>JAJRXH010000723.1 GCA_024276395.1 archaeon | reverse complement strand
TCAAATCTTGGGAGAAAATGCTAAAATTCTTTTTCAGTTGAAAGATATCTAATTAGGTTAGGCATATCCTCTAATAATGATTGAAGGTGAAAGTTATGATCGTTGTAATGAACAGAATCCCAGTAAATCCTAAATACTGGAAAGAATTTGAGGAGAGCTTTCAACAGCGTGCAGGATTTGTTGATGAATTTCCTGGATTCATTAGAAATGTCATCTTACATCCTCTTGATAATACCTCGGATTACCACGTGGTGATGACTTTTTGGCGTTCGAAGGAAGATTTTCTCAAGTGGACCGAAAGTGAAGCATTCAAGCAAGCCCATGTCCGTGCTAGAGGCCGTCCAGAGGATTTCTACGCGGGAAAGAACGTATTTGAAATGTTTGAAGTTGTCACCGACACGGAAGAAAGAAAAGAATGAATTATTCTTTGACTGCTATCTTCCATCTCGTCTACTTTTTTGCCAGCGGAACTTCATGTATCGTCATCATTCGTTGTTCACGATTCTTTTTTCTATAACGCTGGAGAAAAAACCAAAGAATGCCAATGATTCCCCCTGGAATTCCAAGAAATGCACTCATGCCTGCCAAGAACATCAACATGTTCAGAAGAGGTACTTGATATGGAGCATCTGTCCTTTCACTAATGATGCCAGGTGATGGATTCACACCGATTGATGATAGAAGTAAAAACACTACAACGGACAGAATACCAATCAACAAGAAGAAGATTGGGCCAGCTATTGAATCATCTCTTCCACCAAATATTTTTTGATAAGTTGACTGAGATTTTGGCATTTGTTGGTCATTTCGTGCCATTTACTTTCCCCACAATGCTTGTACCAGTCATTCTTGTCGCCTTTCATTGCAATGATATATAAAGCTATCTTTTAATAAGTAGGACATGTTTCCGGTAACCACAAGGGATGCAATGTGATGCCGGCATCACGTCCATCTTGCGAGAGGTTGTTTCAAAACATGAAATTCTGCAATTAATATCTAAGATTATGGCAGTACTGAATTATGTTGTTTTCATTAAAATAAACTGACTAATTTCTGAATTTCTTTCTTGCGTGAATGAATCGAAATATTTAAATTGAAAAAGGACACACGTAATCATGGACTAACCAAAAAACTACAACAATTAATATCTCCTTAAGTTTTAGGTAAACTAACATCGCCAACTAATCTCCAGCGAAAGATTCAGTGATTTTGCCGACAAAAACAAAATATCATGCTAATTATTTTTAGGGAATGGAGTATCTCTTGTTAAATTTTCGATCATCTGCTGTTGGAACAAGTGATTCGTGGCCAGCCACTTTAGATTCCAGTGATTCCTAGCTATTCCATGTAAAGAAAGTAAAGTCGAAATGTTTCATTCAAACCAAACAAAAATAACAAAACTATATTTGACGTGAAACTAAACTTGGGAAAAGATGAGGTGAACGTGATATGTTAGCCGGACAACCAGTCCTAATCTTGAAAGAAGGAACTGAAAGAAAAACTGGAAAAGATGCAATGAAAAACAACATTGCTGCAGCCATTGCCATAGCTGAGGCAGTTCAAAGTACTCTGGGCCCACGAGGACTAGATAAACTCCTCGTTGATAGCCTTGGAGATATCGTGATTACCAATGATGGAGCAACCATCCTAGATGAAATTGATGTCGAACATCCAGCAGCTAAAATGCTCGTGCAAGTCGCCAAGACCCAGGACCAGGAAGTGGGTGATGGTACGACCACCTCCGTCATTCTAGCTGGAGAACTCCTGCGCCGCGCCGAAAAGCTCATTGACCAAAAAGTTCATCCCACTTTGGTAGTCAGTGGTTACAAGAAAGCCGCTGAGAAGGCTTCCGAATTTCTGAAAGAGATTGCCATCCCCGTTAAGCCAGAAGACGAAGAACTCTTGAAACAAATTGCCAGCACGTCCTTAAATTCCAAGGCTGTCGGTCCTGCTCGTGAATTGTTCGCCAAGATTGCTGTTGAGGCTGTTAAGGCGATTTTCGACGGAGGAAAGGCTGATTTAGACGACATTTCCGTCATTCAAAAACAAGGCAAATCCTTGGAAGAAACTGAGCTTGTTCATGGTGTTGTCGTGGATAAAGAAGTACTCCATCCACGAATGCCACGAGAGGTCAAGAGTGCCAAAATCGCATTAATCAACTTTCCGCTTGAAGTCAAGAAAACAGAATTTGATGCTAAGATTAGGATTAGTGACCCCACTCAAGTAAGTGCCTTCCTTGAAGCTGAACATAACATGCTCAAGGAAATGGTACAAAAAATAAAGAACGCCGGTGCGACCGCAGTTTTCTGTCAAAAGGGTGTGGATGATTTAGCTCAACACTACCTTGCCTTGGAAGGCATTTTGGCTGTCCGCCGCGTGAAAAAGTCTGATATGGAAAGACTAGCACGTTCAACGGGAGCTAAAATCGTGACCAACCTTGATGATTTGACATCTGAGTCACTTGGAACTGCTGATGTCCGTGAGGTCAAGATCGGTGATGAGAAGCTCATTTACGTGGATAATTGTCCCAATCCCAAGGCCGTAAGCATTGTCATTCGAGGTGCTAACAAGTACTTGACTGATGAAGCTGAAAGAGCCCTTCACGACGCCCTCAGCGTGGTTCGAAACGTCCTTGAAGATGGGTATGCTGTTTCCGGAGGCGGTGCTCCAGAAGTACAATTAAGTAGAATGCTCCGTAAGTACGCTGAAGAGGTCTCTGGCAGGGAACAATTCGCCGTAGAAGCCTTTGCCGAAGCCCTAGAAGTCATTCCTAAAACCTTAGCATCCAATGCCGGATTAGATCCAATCAAGACTGTAGCTGATCTTATTGCTGCTCAGACCAAGAGCGGCCACGTTATGGGCTTAGAGGTCATTAGCGGTGAAATTAAGGATATGACCAAGGTTGGCGTGGTGGAACCCTTGCGAGTAAAACTTCAAGTACTCAAATCCGCATCAGAGGCCGCTGAGATGATCCTCCGAATTGACGATGTCATTCAAGCTAAAGATCTCGGAAAGGACAAGGAAGGCGAAGGCGGCATGGGTGGCATGGGTGGCATGGGTGGCATGGGTGGCATGGGCGGCATGGGTGGCATGCCTCCAATGTGAGATTCATCCACGAATTAGAATCTTCTCCTCTTATTTCCTTTTTCAGCTAAGACAATGCAACGCTAACAAAAAAAATGCAAAAGAAATGCAAAAGAAGTCATTGAGAAAAATTAAGGAAAAGATTCCCTCATGCAGCCATTCAATGCAAAAGGTGAAAAACTAATCATAATTAAAATAAGATTAATAAAAAAATATGATTAAATTGATGAGGATTTATTGTACATTAACATGAATAGATAGGAGGAAACATGAAATGCTAGCAGGAACTCCAGTATTGATATTAAAAGAAGGAACGGAACGAACCACTGGCCGGGACGCGTTGAGAAATAACATTCGCGCCGCCGTGGTCATTTCAGAGGCCATTCGTTCAGCACTCGGTCCTCGTGGCATGGACAAGATGCTCGTGGATAATTTCGGCGATGTCGTGATCACCAATGACGGCGCCACCATCTTGAAGG
>JAJRXH010000722.1 GCA_024276395.1 archaeon | reverse complement strand
ATCTGCGATGCCTTCCAAGTAAAACTCATTCCCTTGAAAAACAAGGACATCTTGAAACTATGGTTTTGGAATGAAGTCCACCCCAAGCACTATACTCTCATTAAAGGTGATTCACGAACCATCAAAAAATATCTACGTCCAGTCGGTGTTCCCACGAGACCAATAGCCGCTGCTCTTCCTCACCTTGACCACCTTCCAGTAAATTACGTCGTTGGCACGTCATTCAGCAATCCAAGCATTCCCAAGGGATTTGCTGCACCACCACGATTTGGTCCAGTTGTGGTCATCGGGGGTGGAACTGAGAGAACAAGAATTGGCCTCATCCAACAACTAGCCAAGGAACTGGCCCGAGATCATCACCACGTTTTCTTGCTAGATTTGTCCTCCAAGTGCAATGGATTGGCTGAACTATCTACCAGATTGCTAGAAGAAGAATCCTTAACAGTGGATAATCTCCGATTAGGCACTAATTTTTTCTTGAACCCCTGTCACGTGTTAGTACCAAATTTCTTCAAGCAAGCAGAGGAAAAAGTGCACTATCAAGCGGACATCATTGCACGATTAATCATTGCATCCCTCCGACCATGGAAAGGGCTTGAACTAAAAGAACTATTAGCCCGCTTGATCAAAGATTTCATGACAGAAACAGATCAACAATTAAAACCTCTCACGTTCGAAGATATTCATCAAATGTTAGAAGAAAGAGCAACTTTTGGTGATCCACGAGTTGACATCTCGACCCTAGAAGCGATACGCCATTTCATGGCGCGATATGCTGCCATGAATGATTTAAACAACCGATATTTCGCCGAAGAACAGGCACCTAAAATCACTCGATCACGTCTTACCATCATTCAGCCAGATTTGAACCATTCAACAGAAGTTAAACGTCTCATGGCCTATTACTTGCTTCATTTCATCGCGAGATTGACGGAAACTAGTGAAAAGAGCCCTCTTGACCAGCACGTCATGCAAGCTCCAAGACGAATTGCCGTGTTAATCACCCCTGCAAGCGAACTTTTCATCACTGCTGCCGATCGCAGATCCACGGCAGCCCTATCACAAATACAAAAAGACATCATCTATCCTTTCATCGATGAGCTTCTCTCTCGTCACGTGACCGTGATTTTCGTGAGTGAAAGCATTAACTTGCTTCCATCTCGGTACTTGACCAAAGCCGCCGATGCCATTTATCTCCGTGCCCATGACTCCACTGATGCAAGCATGATCATCAGGCGTCTTGGCTTACACGTATACTCACGTGAAGCTGATCGTCGGATCGTTCCTGAAGACTTATCACTACAGCTATTGGACGATGAGGCGCTATTAACTCGCCAAGACACGAACGTGCCCCAATACATAATCATCAAGCCTTTATTACCCATAATCACCACTCCAACAGCAATTCAAGAGAAAACACCATCCACAACTCGAAGAAATGAACATTGGACCGTCATCACGAGATTTACTTCAGAATTTTATGATCTCACGTTAACCGTGCTAGACATCTTAAGTCGCTCACCCCAAATATCACGAAACCCGCTATTCAACATCCTAAAGAATAAGTATCCAGCCATTCGTGAAGATGTTTTCCTCACGTTGGAAAATCTACCTTATCTGGAAGTCATTCACCAATTTGGAGTAAAAACATACCAAATGAATGAAAAGGGACGATCCTTGTTACAATCTCAACAAGAAATCATCTCGTCATTTCCAGAACCTTATTCAGAGGATGAAATAAAAGAGATTGCCAACAAAGTGAGTCAATTAATGAGAACAGGGCTAGTGCGTCTCCCTTCGGACCAACACGATGCTTTCATCAGAACAACAGAAGTACTAGAGATTTACCAACGTCTCATTCGGACAACCTCCATCATCCATCAGCCACCTTGGTATCACTTGCACCAATGTCTCCGGTGGATGGAACTAGCAAAATCAATGTCAATGGAGAAGCAAGATGAGGCTGGGAATGAACACGCTCTCACGAAGGAAATTCTCACGGCCTGTGACGAATTACTGGCTATCTTGTCCCTAACTCTCAACGATCCTGATAGAAAAAGAAAATTATCTGACTTTCTGAGCAAAAGATCTGTAAAACCAAGCTTAACCGCCTCAGAGATGCGAACTTCACGACACGAGCCATCACTTGAGCAACAGCTCGTCCACGTCTCCCCTTCACTCCCAGCCCAATCAGAGGCAGGTAATCCCAATGAAGAAGAGCCAGTAATTTACCCAGAAGAAATTGACTTTGATAGTTGGCTTGCTGACATTCCTTCTCTAGACGAGATACTGAATCACTCAATGGTAAGCACGCAGTCAATTTCAGGGAGAAATCACGACTCTAGTTCCAATCAAGAAATTCTTGATGAAAAAGAAATCATTAATCCCATGAATCAGGAACAATCATCAGAAGAATCCATCCTTACAAAATTACTAAGAAATGAAACTCTCAATTCCGGTGATAAAGGTGATGATGAGTCAAAAGACAACTCGGGAATGAGCGGGAAAGAGCAAAAACATCAAGTAATCACTGATGACCCAATGGTCACTTCCAACGAAGGCCACTCGTTGCCTCATTCTCAGCAAGATCCCATCTTCCCAGATGACAATGGAACTGAACAACCGGAAGGAGGCACTGAAAACGCTGAAGATGAACATAGAGATTGGTTCACCAGCTGACGACAATCATCAAGTAACATTACTCATCTTTTGATGAATCGAATGGGGATGTGTAGCATGAACAGCAAATTCCAAAATCAACAAGGCTTTCCAGATGAATGGCGATTATTTCCTTATCAGACACTCAAAAAATATCAAGTGCGTGCAATTCGAGAAATCCAGGGTCATCAACGCGTGATGATGCATGCCCCCACGGGATTCGGAAAAACAATAGTCACTCTCGTGGCTCTTTTACCTTACATCAAAAAAGAAGGAAAGCAATTGGTGATCTTCACCCGGACAAAAACACAGATTTTTGAAGCAATTTTCCGTGAACTGTCATTGCTTGCCAACAAGCGAGTGTATGGATTCCTAACAGCAATTCCCATCATCACCAAGGCAGATTTATGCTTACTTGTTGAAAATGGACGCAAGTTTCATCCAGATATCTGTAATGGCTGCAATCTATACCAAAAAACCAAGAACATCCCAGAAGAAGAAATCCCAGTCATTTTAGAACAAATTCCACTATGGAAAGGACAAGGAATGCCCCTTAGTTCCCTAAAGAGAGCACTTGGTGACTTTGGTTGCCCTTATTTCATCACGCGACGTGGCTCCCTTCACGCTGACGTGATCATCACGACTCACGCGTATCTCTTGAACCGAAAACTGAGAGATTATTTTCTTGAGCATGTACTTGGAGGTTCCACCCGCAACAAGGTAGCATTAGTAGACGAAGCTCACAATTTTGGTCCACACGTGGAGGCTGAACTATCAAAACACGTGGTAGAAAGAGCACGAAAAATAATATCCCTAAAGATGTTTGACGAACTTCTAGAATTAATGACGAAAAGATCAGGTCTCGTCGAACGAATAGATTCTAATGAATTAATATTGGAAGAATATCTCACCACATCAAGAGAACTCACGCATCAGCAGATCTTGACTCTTCAACACGTCTTGAAATTTCTACAATCACGGGGAGATGCTTGGATAAGCCAACATGAAACACTCTATCAAGTCACACCCTTCGTGGATGAAATTTTCCAATTCTTGACTCAGTTTGATAAGACCGTGCTCATATCCGGAACCTTTCTTCCATTAAAATTGCATGCCACGTTATATGGAACGAACTCTTATCATCTGGTGGAAATTCCTTCAGAATATCGACAACAATGCATTGCCATGCTCAAGCATCCCTCTTTCACTTCTAAATATGACAAGCGCAATCCACGGAGCATTCATGCTCAAGTTAGTCTCATTCAACAGTTACACGGCCTAAATCCACACCATACTCTAGTCATATCTCCATCATATGAATACATGGAACAATTAATACGTCATGGGCTAAAACCTGATGTTATTGAGCCAAAAAAAGGAAACATTGATCTCTCAGAACTAGCCACACTTCTCAATGAATCACGAATGATTGCTGCCGTGATGGGTGGAAAACTCTTAGAAGGCGTGGAAATCGTCAATCCTCAAACCAAGCGCTCCTTGCTTACCTTGATCATCATCACCGGTCTCGCTTATCCAGTGCCAGATCACATTCACGATTACTTGATGAAAGAATATTCACGTCGCCATGGTCCAAAACTGGCCAAGGAACTATTAATACATCTTCCAATGTTTAGAATGCTTCAACAGGCCCTGGGAAGGGGCATTCGTGCTCCTCATGACTATTCAGCTGCCGTGATCCTCGATTATCGCGCAACTCTCTTGAAACATCTTCCTTCTGGAATCATATTCCGGAAAATTGACCCATTAGTGAAACATGTTCGAGAATTTCTAGTCAAGCACGAACAATTTAACATCTCTCACGAGATAAAAAAGCAAACAGAGGGTGATCAAGATTGACTGATTGGAAAGAACTTCTAGACGATTGGTTATCTCATTTACTTGTCAAGATCATGACGCCATCGAATCTTTTAATGACCTTAGGATTTCTAGGAAGCCTAATGATGAAAAATTTCTTGTTAGAACTAATAGATCTTCCATTGACAATTATCGTGCTTCTGAGCACCCTAGGTGGATTTTACTGTGGTAAGATCATTGAAAAACACGACAAGGCACCGTGGAAAATATTAATATCAAAACCCACGTTAGCTTCGAAAGCTCCAGAATATCGAATCCTACAATCAGTGAGTCTCACAAGAGATGCCCATTCTTACGTGATTCAGTGCATGCCTAACAGTAATGGCAAGCAGTGGAAAGTAATGACAGGATGGCGTCTTCGTTACATACCCCAGGATCATCATCTTAATTTTCTTCACTTACAAGAGCCCATGGTTCTCCGTGATGGAAGATTCACGGGCTCCCTAATCATCATCACGAACAACATTACCAATCCTAACCTTGACGAGAAATCATCCAAAGAGAAAGATCGCGTTCTTTTCCAAGAATTGAACCAAATAAAAAATAGACATAAAACAACCGTGCAACAAGTAATTCCTTATCTTAGAATGGAACCGATGCACCATGTAGATTCATTATCATTGATAATTTCAGACAAAACAACACGTGCATCAAGATCTCCTCCCAATTTAACAATGCAAGAGACGAGGGACCAGACCTTTCACGGTGACCTTGTCATCATCAATGAAAACTTGATGTCTACTAACGCCAACAACAATGATGAATTATCATCCTAATCACAATTAATAGATGAAAAACTATCTTGTGATCGTAGCACGCGTGACCTACAACAAGGACAGAACATCCAATTGATCAAAACCTAAAGAAAGGCATCAACACCAAGCCAAGAGTTCCAAGTAATTCTCGTCTTGACGAAAAAACAACTTAATCTGAGTGGAAAAAAACGGAAAGCCGTCGGGACAGGGTATCCGTGATCAATGATCGTAATCGTGAACTTCGCGATCGTGACAAAGGCAACCATACCTCAGTACTTGAAATGATGGAAACAAGCGTCTCTTTCTCTTCATTCTGATGATAACCAACAGAAACTAAAACCAGGCGTGCTTTCAAGGAGGAAGGGGAGGAAGGGCAAATGGATGCAAGATGAGGCTGAACAAGAACATCAAGAACGAGCTCAAGAGTAGCCTTGGTAAGAAGAATCATTAACTCGTCCCAACTCGGTTCTTCACTCATGAGATACATCAACAGAACGGAACCATCTGGCTGCAACCACAACCCAAATCGATCAATTAGCACGTTGAGACCAATAACACGTGATAACGAGGTTGGCCTGTTTAAAATCAAAGATTGCCAATGACGATCGTGAAAGGTCATGCCATCTTTAATGCCTGATCGAAGGAAAGGTTCCCAATGAAGTTTCCAGAGCACATCCAAGATTTGGGAACAAGCTTGTTCAACATTCTCGTGAACTTGCTTGTAATGGGAATGCACTTGAAAGAATTCTTGCAACATTCTCCTCTTAATTCTTGAAAATTCTTGAAAACTGCTTAAATCTAAAGGACTCGACTCATGAAGCATCAAATCCCGAAATCGTTCTTCTACCCAGCTCAAGAAAAACCAAGCAAGATCTACCAACTCTGCTTGGGATAATGCCATGTAAGTCAGTGGGGGAATTACCTCTTCAACTTTATTAGTTCTGTCCGCCACCATCAAGGATAAAGACACCATGGGCTGAAGGTAATGTTTTACAACTCTTCTTCGATGATAGGAAGACGGATCTTTACAATACCAGAGTAAATCATCCCAATATTCAAGGAATAGGAAAACCATAATGTTCTCCACCAAGATGCATTGCTTGCTTCAAGATTTTTTCCTCATTGTTCCTTTTTCTTCGACCTTCCTTCTGAGTCATTCAAGAATTGCAACAATGTAGTCGTAAATCCGTTCTTGAACACTTTAGATTGTCCATCATTTCTTCTTCGAAGTTTCAGCTGCTTTCCACGGCTTTGTCTCTTGATTCTCAGAGAATGATTCTTTGAATCACGAGCTGATGACAGTTTTTCCCATGTGGAAGGATGAGTTGATTTGAGATGATTAGCCATCACCAACTGCCACCAGTTATGTTGAAATGGTAGCAAGCTGTTACCAAGAAAGTCATCTGAGGACATAAACACCGTTTTTCGACAAAGATTACAAATCATCCTTTTCACTCCATTGATCACCAACCTATTTCTTTTTGACTCTCTTTCATCCCTCGACTAATGCATTAATGACATAAAGATACGAGTTCCACGTACCGCTCGTGATACTGAATGATTCGTGGTAACAACAAGCTGTAACGTGAATCACGCCAAATTAATTCTTTAACGTTAAGCTCTACTGGCCTGGGGAAAAAGAATTTTTTCGTTTCAAGGCTAGCCACTGGAGTGAAAATTGAAAAAATCTGACGAAATGTTAAAAACTCGGCGAATGCAAGCAATGGTAATAACAACGGATCTACCTCATTGAGAAGAAAACGCGTTAATGTGGCATATTTCGAGAGCTCATCAATAACATTGTCATCGAAATTCAAAGAGCATCCAATGGAACGAGCCTTCCCATTCTGCATCATGAGAGGTAAAAAACGATTTAACTTGTATCCAAGCATCAAGAAATCAGTAGGAAATGATTGAAGAAAGAACCCATCATTGCTGACATGATGAATCCATCTTGGCTTCGGAGCTTGTTCCTTAAAACTCTGGAGTGAAGGAAAGAAACGACACCAACACGCATGATGGTCATTAATGGGACCAACAATTTCACGTTCTTCCTCGATTGGAGAATGTTCTGAATGACGAGCTTGATCAACCACGAAAACCATCGATGGTGACCATAACCGAGAGGAAAGGGCATTTCTCAAGATGAGATACGGCTTGATCACCTGGTATTCAAGACCAAGACCAATTACCGCATCAACATTCCCAGTTAATCGAGAGATCTCAACGCCTAGTAATGAATGTGGATCCACTGAATGAAATTCTGAAAAAGGAACTCCCAGATCAAGTCCAGCAAGTTCCAGTAAGAACACCAAAGATGCAATGTAATCATGTGTCCATGGTATCTCCAATAATTCATGAGGAGTCGGGTGCCAATCATCAATGAAAGAGATAGAAATCGTCTTCCAAAAGAGAAGACCCCTTTCGTGTCCTAACTCATCAGCACGAGATGGGACATCATCAGATCGCATTACTTTCCGCAAAAAATTACTCGAACTTGATGCAAGTTGATTCGTGATCTCTGCTGGCGTGCTATGATCTTGGAAAAAAAATTCCAGACTAGAACCTGACACGTTTCGTGCCAGCAAGTTATCATTCATCGTACAAAGTGATGAATTCATAATTTTTTTACCATTTTCGCCACCATTACTTCTAACACGATGATTTCGTTCATTACACATCGTCGTTCAGCTCTCTTTTTCATTCTTGTGAGGAAATAAAACGTTTGTCAAGGGCAAAGATGTACATGGCAAAATTAAATCGTCACCAATTAGCTTTGTTGACTTTCAACTTCACGGATAAGCTGCAACGCCTCACGAATGTAATCTTGCACCTCATCAACCAGTGAAACACTAGAGTCGTTTTCATCTTCATCAATCGGTTCATTCTGAAAAGATTCATCATCAACTGAGTTAAGACCATCATCAAGTGCTTGCGAAACCATTCCACGTGCTGCGAGATGTCGTTCATCTTGCCGTTCATCGTCTGAAACAAATGGACCTGTTTCCCTCAAATCACTCGTGTCATCAAGAGTTTCTCGCATCAGCCCAACCACGTTCTCATCTTGACCAAGCACATCATTATCTTTCATCCGCTCCCACCACTGGAACAAAAGCTGGTCCATTGATGGCTGGATGGTTTCATGAAGTAAACGGGAGAGAAAGCGTTCTAGTTCAATTTTGGACCACGTTTCCATGTTCGCTTGTGAATCGACTTCAACACGCTTGAACCACCATTGCCATTGTTTCATTTCGTGATGATGTGCAAGATACAATTCATCAGAAGTCCTTGGAAACGAATCAAAAATGACAACTGGCCCCTTGACAAGCGTCCATCCATCAAAGGGACAAAACTCCTTAAAAGGCAATTCATCAAACAACGATGTTCTTTCTCTTTCATTCAACCCACTAAATTGAGACACTGCCACCTTACAATAAAATATTGCCTTCAGAGGTGAATTACCACGAGGTGGTAAGCAAGAACCAAAAAATGACATCTCCACGTGAACTTCTGGACCTTTGACATGTTCTCTAGCATCTGGAGGTTTCCATGAGAGAACTTCAACCACGAAAGGTGAATCCAGCTGGCTTAGTCCTCCGTCATCAAGTAAGAGAGGATGTTTCTTGTACAACCATCTTTCCATCGCCAAGAAAATCAAGAGAATGAAAACAGCACCAATGAAACTCACTAATTCTTCATTAAACGTGAAGTTCAAGATGAGATACACGATGATTGCCACCAATCCTGAACGATTACTTGTCAATAATTCCATTGAAACTCACCACCATCGGGTTTTGTTCTCCTTTCTCCAAGCAAATTCACCATTTCACTCTAAGATCTCTAAATGACCTTAACATTAACACTCAAATACCACGTGATTCCGTAAATATATCGTAAATCATCTTAAACGTAAATTTTTCCTTTAACTAAACTTACATCCATTTTAGGAAAGTTTTGATGATCTTTTTCATTTTCATTGATCTTTTCAAGAATTCTAACAGCCAAGATCTTATTGAGGAAGCCATTATCATGAGAACAACCACGATAAAACGTGCATAACGGACAACCACTCACGCTAACAAGCGATGATGAATCAGAATGCTTTGATGCTACCTCTTGACCTCTCATAGGTTGAAAGAAAGTAGTAATTTTCGTGCAACGACAAGTAACCGCAATTTCAAGCGCTACCCGAAAGATAACTTCAAGCTGCTCGAGAATGCATTTCGTAACACCGCTAGACTTGGAAGAATAGAGAAAGACAAGTCCAGCATCTCCGATGCTCAACAACTCGAAATCCTCTTCTTTAAGCCCAAGAATGACCACAATGGCATGACGTACTAGATGAATCAAAGCGTGGTATCCCATTGCAGCCATTTCATCTAAAGAATCTTGAATTGATGGATATCTGATCCTTCGTTGGTTAATCAGCATGGCATTCAGAATTTCAATGGAAGAAAGAAGTGGTAGCTGTAAGATCACGCCTTCAACCTTTTCCACGTGCACTAACGGTGGATCTAACCTCGTCACATTCACGTCAATGTCATGAGACGGGAGCTTCGTTTCCATCCGATCAACATGTCTCCTAATCTTCCGATATCCAACGACCATCGTTTTCAAGTTCACTCGGACGTTCTGAACAGTCACGGGCAAGTTTTTCAACCAAGATGGAAACACGTCCGATTTTAAAGAACCATCAAATGAATGCTGAGAAAAAAAGGAGAAATCTTCAAGCAAGTCGAGACGTGAAATGATCCTCACGATAACAGGTTTCGTTTCAATTAAGGAGTCATCCTCATCTTCCTCGGGATTGAGAACATCATTTTCGTCGCCTTCTACATCCATGGCTGGATGGACGATTGCCTCAAGAGGACAAGCAAGAGCAAATGGGGGATTGGCACGAAGATTAACTCCAAGAATCTCATATCTCAAACCAGCATGAATGTAAATGGCACCTGGATAAAATTCATTCAAGGCACGAGGCAAGGCTCGGGACGTGAGAATGGCGAGACGATCATAATATTCCATAACAACTTGATCAAGATCACCCAATGTTGTTGATTTTAATCTCCGTTTCAGGTAATCACGTTCTTTTGATGAGACGTTATCAATTGTTCTGACCTCTAAGACTTCATTAACCGTGATCAATGGCACGTGACGGAGATATGAACGTCCTTGCTTCGTGATGTGATGCTTGCCTTCCATGTTTCTCATGAGATACCCTTTTTTCACGGCCTGATACACGATGTGTCTCCATTCCTTGATTTCTTCCTCACTCAATGGGGCATCGCGCGCTGCTGCAATCACGTGAATGAAGCGAAGATGTGCATCATCCACGAATGGTTTCAAGGGAATTAATGGCCTAAAAAGTAGCACGGGTTCTTGAGTTAAAAAACGAGAAATGGGATTATGAGGAGGAATGGCAATGAGAGCCAAGGCAACTTGACCTTTACGGCCGCCACGGCCAACACGTTGCCACAAGCGATCGGGATCATTCGGAGTAGTAAGAACAACTTCTACATCTCCCACATCAATCCCCACTTCTAGCGTGGAAGTACAAATCAAGCACGAAAGTGCTTCAGAACGACTAAGTGGCAATTTAAACCGTCGTTCCATCAATTCGCGCTCGGAGGGTGTTAAACCAGCACGATGGATTCCCACTCGGGAAGCTAATTCTGGATAGAGGCGACTAAATTCATCATGAATTCTCTCTACTTCCATTCTACTATCCATGAACACGAGCATTTTCACGCCAGCTTGCACGCTCAATGCCACGATCATGAGAATGAAATGATCCCATTTCACTCCGGTTCGTGGCCGTAACACGAAAAAAATCCGGCTTGGATAAGGCGCGGTCCGATCATCTGCAAGCACTACACGACGCGCACGAGAAGACCTCTTCTTTTCCCCTAATAGTTGACGAAAAAAATCTTGGGGATTAGCAATGGTTGCGGACATTCCAATGACTTGTAAGGGAGAAACTTTTCGCCGAAAAGAAGAATATCGTCTTAGTCTCCAAATAATTCCATGAAGAATGCCGCCTCTCATGCCACCATAAAGATGAAGCTCATCAATGACGAGAAAACGCAGATCCGAAAATAACTTAATAAATCTAGGCGTTCTCACCAAGTGATAATGGAGCATGTCCAAATTCGTGATGAGAATATCCGGCGGATTCTTAAAAAATCGAGAACGCTTGGTAAAAGGAGTATCACCATCAAGAGTATCCACGGTAAAAGATAACCTAACAGCCAATCGACGAATTTTCTCCATCTGATCACGACTAAGTGCTTTCGTCGGATAAATGATCAAGACTTTCACGGCGGATTTCTGGAGTGTCGATGATTTCTTTTTTTCTTTTTCCTTGAGACCTTCACACAGCACCTTGATGATGGGCAACAATGCTGCCTCTGTTTTACCAGCACCAGTCGGAGCACTAATGAGGACATCGTCACCCTCACTAATGAATTCAAAAGCCTCTAGCTGGAAAGGATACAATCCCTTGAATCCAAGATCACCCAATGCATTTTCCAAAAGATCACTTTTTAAGACGGATAATGGATGTAATGCCAATGACTCACTTGACCTTGGACAATCCTTGACTTTTAACAAAATTTCAACATTCGTTGTATTTTTTCCTAGTAATCTAATGAATTCTTTAACAGATTTCGACACCATCAAGGAACCTTCCCGAACGTCATTAACAACAAGCGTTCTTGCAGTCGCTGCTTGTTCATCCGTCAAAAAAATCACGTTATCATCATCTGAAGAAGAAAACACAAGATTCGTCATTTCGTTCTGAGTAATTGAGAAAGAAGACTTGGAAAGGAAGTCTTGCTGCCCCAACGTTGATGAGTTCTCCCGTGATTGTTCTTTTAATGCTGAGGCTTTCTTCATAGATGGTGCTAAATCAAAACTTGAATTTCCACCATTAGAATCATGAGAGGAAAGTGATTGGACTTGCCGAAAACTTGAAATTGAAGGTTTAATGGACCGTCCCAATGAACGGATTTCGTGCCAAGCTCTTGTCACTAAATCATCTCTACCAAGATTCAATGCTACCTCAAGCAGCAAATTCCAAGATTGAACATCATCCGGATCCAACGTTAATAAACGCTCTAAAGTCTCCAAGGCATCTTCTTCTCTCCCAAACTCGCAAAACAGCTGCACTTTATAATGAAGGAGGTCGCAATAATCCTTGATTAGAGGATTCTTGCTGTTTTTGGAAGCAAGAGACATCAAAGAACCGCTACTTGGAGTTGATTCCATATTTTCGCTGAGATTCTCCAATACTTCCAATTCTAGTTGCTCTAATAACTGCAAGACTCCAGTAAAATCACCTCGTTCATGCAGTTCATTGATTTTTTCCCAGATTTGCAAGTTGTTCACCGAGTTGCCTCTCATTCTTTGGAATTAATCTCTTATCGGGTTAAAAATCGTTCAAATCAATCAAACCCGTTGCAATGGTGATGTTCTGCTCCT
>JAJRXH010000721.1 GCA_024276395.1 archaeon | reverse complement strand
TTCCATTTCCAGTTTTTGTTGTTCGTCGCCTAAGTAGCTCTGATATGAGGAAGAAAATCTCTAATTCAATCTAACAATTGTCTTTTTTTCTCGCATTTCATCATTTCTTTATCCTCTCTACCATAATTTGTCATTGAGAGAAAATCACGAACATAGCTCTTTCTTTTAAGTAATGAATGCCATATAAACGTTTCGTTTAAATCCGATCGAAATTGAAAATAATTACAGACTGTTGTTGAGAATGATGAGACTCCCTGAAGAATTTGTAGCAAAAGAAATAATACCCTACATTCGCAGCAAGCTAGTTCATCATCTATTCAAAAACCTAAAAATCTCACAACGAGAAATAGCCGCTCTTTTGTGGATTAGGCAGCCAACAGTCTCCAAAATATTAAGCAAGCCTCCAGAAGAAGGTGAAATGAAAAATTATTTCAGTTCAAAAAAAATAGAAAGCTTCATCAGAAATGCCGCAAAAAACTTACTTTCTCGGCAGTGGAATGCCAATGATTTCATCATTTCCATCAATCAACTAATCTGGAAATCATTAATGGGAGGTGAATTATGTCATTATCACAAATCACTCTATCCAGAATTAAAGCAACTCCAGTGTGATGCTTGTTTTCGCCTATTTGAAAGTCTCCATGGCACGGCACGAGAAAGAGAAGAAAAACTACAAGCATTAAGACAATGTTACCTAACACTCAAGAAATTCCCCGAAATCGTATCATTAATCCCGGAGGTTAGAACAAACATTGTAATCGCTACTTCTGATTCAAGAAGCACCAATGATATCGCGGCCTTTCCAGGAAGAATTACTGTTCATCATAACACGCTTCAAACACTGGACGAACCAGAATTTGGAGCCTCCAAACATCTCGGCTCAATACTTCTGAAGGCACGTTTTTTCTTTAAAAATATCGAATGTGCTACCTGCATCCGCCATTCACCTCAAATCATTTCCATTCTTCGAAAAATGAATCACAAGATCGAATCTTTACCTAGAACTGACGCATATAAAGGTAACTTCTTGAGCATGTTCAATGATGTATTTCAGAAAATGAAGGAACAAGACAAAAAAGCACCATTGCTAGTGTTTGATCCCGGTACCTTAGGCTTTGAACCAGTTATTTATATCTTCCATGAAGATTTAAGCAGCCTCACTGAACTCCTCATTTCCGTGGCTACGAAAATCAATAAAAAGCAAGAAAGAATGCAGTTCCCATGACAACAATGTTGATTCTAAGAATTCCTTGGAGGGAAATGATTGACCGCTGAGACACGAACAAGGCTGGAGATAGAACTGGTTTATGAAACAATGAGACAAACATTTAGAGAAAGAAAAAACTTGCTAACCATCCTTCTCGTATTAGCAGACCTAGTTTTCTGGTATGGTAACCGATTTTTACCCAAGCCACCAAAAGAGAAAATCATTCTACTTGATCCCACGCCAACTAGAATACTCCAAGATTTATTTAGTCATCCTTTACTGGATTATTTAGCTTCCTACATTTGGGCATTTGGCTATGTAATCGTCATTACCACCGTAATCATCTCCGTGTCTGCTAGAGGACAAAATGCTTGGAGAATTGGAGTGCCCATTGCCCTAGCGTGGGCAATTAATCTAACCATTCAAGTACTATTCCCAGTCATTGTCCCTATTCGAATGGAAGCATATGGATTAGATCCTGGAATCAGAAACATCCCCAAGGAAACACTCCATTGGACAGACAACATTAACGGAATGCTATGGGCGGGACTCCCATCTGCTCACATAGGAGTAGCTTCAGCTGCTTTTCTTGTATGCTATTTTGGATATAAAGAAACAAAATTAGAGAATAAGGCTCCTTATTTGATGGGTATGTTAGTGGCCACGTTCTTCATCTTGGCATTTTCCTTTTCTGTAATATACCTAGGAGAGCATTACATTGAAGACATAATAGCTTCCTTAATTCTATGGCCTCTTGTCATCATTTCTGGGAGAAAAATCATCAATCAACTATTTTCTGAAGAGATCAAGTGAATGAATTTAATACAAAACTAATAGGATGAAGGATGTTGTATTGCACTAGATGCGGAACGAAGATACGGCTTGCCGCCAGATTTTGTCATAAGTGTGGACAAAAAATAAAAATGTCGCGCAGGAGTAAAAACATCACTCCTACAACAAGAACTGATATCCAGTATTTCAAGGATAAACTCTTGAAAAATGAAAAAATCCGGTCAGCGCGGACTGCTCTAAGTATCCGACTGGAAAAACTTAAAGACCTACTCTCTGATGACACCTCAAAACTATCTAAGCTCCCTCCAACGAGAAAAAGACAAATATTAACCGTAATCGAGAACTTGCAAGCACAACTAGATGAAAAGACAGATTCACATGATATTGATGATTGGACAAAAAAACTAGAAATAAGAATAGAAGGCACTCGATGTCTGGTCTGCCTGCAAGAATTAAATGTTGCTACAAGTGAAGAAGTCCTAGCATGTCCTCATTGTCATTATCCATCCCACAAATCTCACATATCTTCGTGGATTAAGGTTAAAAACATCTGTCCTCTTTGTCGCAATCACATCACGATAGATCAATTAATTCCCGTCGATATTACTTTTTCTTCCTAAATACAAAAAATTCAGATGAGGGGAATGGATGATCTCTCTCCCCCCCAAACTAATGTTTATAGTTTTTTCATTTCCCGATACCATCATTCACATTTGGAATAGCCACAAGTCAGACAAATATAACAACCATTATCAAACTTGAGGGTTTTATAATCGCAGGCTGGACAAATTCGGTAAAAATTCAACTGTTCACTTTTGTCCCCGTCGCCCGCCAAACCTCGACTTAAACCTTCATTCGATGAAAAAACACTCATAGAACTCTCTAGCCCCTTTTCCAATTGGCCATTTAACTTCTCTTTCCCGCTACCAACAGTATTGGTTTTACTTGACGGAGAAAACTGCTCAGAGGTATCACTAGAGAACAAGGATCTTCCATTCTTTTTCAGAGAATGAAGCCGATTTCCACGATCATCAATGGGAGAAGAGGATGAACTCGAGAGCAACTTGATATCACGGAAAAATCGTTCAATTATCTCAGCAATCTCCGCGTAAATGGATGCATAAAATCTGCCGTTACTTAGGTATCCACCATTAGGATCAAAAAGACTATTCAATTCTTCCAGAATAAAGATGGGATTCGGCGTTCTTCGAAAAATTGCTGACAACAGCCGACCTAATAATGCAAATTCAGCTGTTTTAGTTAAATCCTTACTATTGATGAATATTTCAAGAGGTCGTTTTCTGCCGTCAGGCATTTCAATATATCCTAGTGTAATGTAGATAGAATGATTAACGAAATGACTCTTCAACTTGTACGTTATTGACCTCACAACTTCTGGACGTTCCTCTATTACCAGATCATTAAAGAAGTCAATATGAGACAAGTTCTGTGTCTCATCCTCGGATTTATGTTTCAGTTTCTTCACGGAGCTATTATTTGCTAATGAATTACGATTCCGTGTTTCAATATCTCTTGAAAATTCTTGAGAACCTGCAACAGCAACCTCGCTGTCCTCATCACTCAATTTTTCTTTCTTTTCTTCGATGATCACCGCATCTAAATCTATTTTTGGTATTATTTCTTGACTTTTTTGAATTGGCGTGGAATGTTTCACGATTACCACCTCATTCTCCATTTTTTCTTCCTTTCTTAGTGATTTTCCTAACTTAATTTCTTATTCTTGATGCAAGTTTTACCCTATTTTCTTTAAACAAGTGATATAACGTGGATAATTTCCCATCTGGAAGAGTAAATGGCTCATCTCCTGAAAGTTCAAACACTTTATCGGTCTTTAAATCCTTGATGACAAATATTTTATTCTTAAATTTTTCAAACTCTGTTTTCTTCCCATCCACGCTCAGTATGGGGAATCGACTCCCCGCGCGATAGACCGTCACGCCCTTGAGCCCTTCTCTCCACGCCATAAAGTAAATTTGTGACAATACCTCAGGATGAACATCCTCTGGAAGATTTATTGTACTACTAATAGAATGATCGATATATTTTTGACAAATAGCCTGCATTTTTACCCGAAATTCAGGGTTGATGTGATGCGCAGTACGGAAAAAGTGCTGAGGCAACAAGCCTTGTAACTCTTCTTCAGATGAAATCCGTTGCACCTCTTCACTTAAACCCCTCAAATCGAGGTAGGCCTGCACCGTGGGATGAAATACCCTGAAAAATTGATTGTCAAAACTTTCACTTCTTCTTGTATAGTATAAGGCGAAAATTGGCTCGATACCACCAGATACCCCAATGTAATGCCTATCTCCATTCTTGAATCCCAGAACAATATTGCTAATAGAGCCAGTAGGCGCAATGGACATGATTGCTATGTTTCGTAGTCCATGTTGCTTCACCAATAATTTAGTCTCTTCATTCAATGCCTCTTGGAAGAAAGGACAACGAGAATACGAGTTATAATCAAAGATAGGAGAGGATGCTTTTTCTTCCGCGAGATGTGAAGATGCCTGGAAAGCAGCATTAGTAATCTCTCTCATCACCTGATCCATCAAACTAAGAGCCTCTGACGAATCATAAACCAATCCCAGTTGATTCAGCATATCAGCAATGCCCATCACCCCTAGTCCTAATCGGCGTGTTTCCCGAGCCGCAATTCGTTGTTTTTCTAAAGGATTCAAATATTCATTCCACGTGACCACGTTATCAAGTAACCGAACCGCCGTCTTTACAGTCGTTTTCAGGAGCTTCCAGTCTATTCTGGCATCATTTGTATATCCTTTTTCAACCATTCGACTCAAATTTATGGATCCAAGATTACAAGCACCGCCATCTTCTAAAGGAACTTCTGCGCATGGATTAGTACAAGTAATGGGACGGCCCACGTAATTAGACGGCGAATATCTCGTCATGCGATCCCAGAACACCATTCCAGGCTCTGCTGTTCTATAGTTACTTGCAATGAATTCATTCCATAAATCAAGAGCATTCACCAACTGACGAATTTCTCCGGTTTGGGGCATTGCAAAATACAGCATATAATCGCCAGATTTTCT
>JAJRXH010000720.1 GCA_024276395.1 archaeon | reverse complement strand
CTTTCGCTGGATTATCTTGCTTTTTCCCGATTTTTTACAATCAATCATTCAATTCGGGTGTTACTTTCGAGTCTCTCGCGTGCATCTTGTCTTTTGGGAGCGAGACGTTCATCACGTGACAGCCGTTCGTTTTCATGTAACTCGTGGGATTCGGAATCCTTGGTAGTCATTCCAATTACGAGATGCGTGTTAAAGTGGTTCATTTCGGATGAGATATTACTTCAAGTTTTTTGAATTAAAAAAGATGACTTGATGTTTTTCATGGTTAATTCATCGTTGCTCTTTTTATCATATTTTCTTGGCAAATTTGCTCAAAGGATGGTCACGAAGTTCTTCAAGTTTAGCTTCTGAGTCTTTCCAGAAGAATGAGTGAAGTTTATTGCTTTGGGTTCGTTCGTCAAGGACAAGAAACATGGAAAGTGATGATGTTGATGTTTCGTGGAATGTTCTTTTCGTGTACCAACATCTAAAATACTGATTTATTTCCGTGATGTAGCTCTCTTCAACCGTTCATTTCAATCGAAAAGAGTAGATGACTCCATTTTCTTTTATCATTTCATTTTTTTGGTGAGAAAGCTTGCTAGTTGGAATTGGGTTACTTCTTGACAGCGCGGACAATTGATTCCAGCAAGCTGCGGAAAATTCTCAAGTAATGTTTTCACGTGTTCGTGAAACCGCTGGAAATCTAATTCTGTTACCGTTTGAAATCCATGTGCGTGGATGGAATGATTTCTCTTGGTAATGTCATCAGTTAGCCGGCTTTTTAGCTTGGCAAAAGCCCGTGCTAACGGATCATTGGTATTTAATTCAGCAAGTAGTTCGTATGATTGTATGAGACCAATCTTTACCTTGCCATCTTCTCCCTGTTGATTTTTTAGTCGTTCGTGAAGTGATTTTGGGATGACATTGAGATTCACGTCCGATGTGTTGATGTTATGTTCGAATTTTAATCGTGCTTGCACGAGTACCTCTAAGGCACGATAAAGTCAACCGACAGCGTCATCGTAACGACCTTGCAAGGATCTGCGTTCTGCATTCAAGAGTAGGTCCTTGACAATTTCATAACCACAAGAATTCTTGATTTTCTTGCTAAAGTTTTTGAGATCTGAGGGTATTTTCCATGTTTCGTCGCAACGTGCTCGAGAATGAATGACGCCTTCGAGAAATGACATCCATGGCTTGTAAAACTCAGCACGAACGAGATTTAAAAATCGCCAAGCTGCGATGTGATCAAATTCATCCCATACCTTGAAGCCCTGGCAGGCAGATTTCACGTGAGTAAGTGCTCGTGCTAGGTCTGGTGGTAATCCAGGAGTTTGTATCATAGATTCCAGCATTTCAATTGCGGAGGCAAAATAAAATTTCTCCAATAGCATTCTTACCATTTTTTCTTGGTGTCGGACGAGAATGTTGGGCACGAGCACGGGTCTGACAGTTTCTGTTTGATCAACGACTTTCATGAGATCAATGCGGTGTCCCGTGACTACTGACAGTTGTACTTGGGGAAAGGAGATGGCAGCCATCACGAGGCCCACGCCCATGGACTTCGTGCCACCAGTATAATCGACCACGAATTGGGCATTGGGATGTCTTTCTCGCATTTTACTCATGATCCGATAACACTCTTGAAAGCAGACATTTAGATCGTCAAAATCTTTTATTTTTTGAAGGAGAAACTTTTCACCTTCATCATCAATGGAAAGTCCCAGCTGTGTCAAGATGTTTGGTTCCGTTGGCTGTTTTGTGTTTGGACCACAAACGGAGCCATTTCCAATGACTACTTTATAACTTCCAGGAGTAGAGTTTACCTTGTCGGAACAGATAAACACGATCCTGTTGGGGGCATGTTCCTTGATTGACTTGATGATGGGGGCACATGAACCACCGACAGTAATGAACAAGATTTCCATGGGTTTTCTTCACCTTTCTTCAATTCTCATTGGCGTTGTTGTTACAATCAAGTGTCTCTTATGGTTGTCATCATTATAATTGTTTTGCCTGCTTCGTCAGTTCAATTGGATGAAGGTCTAACATCCATGAGATTCAGTAGTAGCGTGCTTCGAGGTGACATGTCATCACGAAGTGGAACAAGGTGGGACCTCTTGGTTCGAGCATCCGGTTATCTTTAGGTCAAGACTGCCAACATCGAAGGGTAATACAAAGAACAATTCGTGAAATATGACGGAATGGTCGGTTGAATGTCGTGATTATGGGTTCAGGGAGTGGATGATAGCACGACAAGCATCCAGAGAGTGTTAAGCAACTAAGTAAGTATTCATCCTTTTCAAGTAGCAGAAGAGGACCATCATTTTAGCAATCTAAGATTATTGGTGATTTCTTGAGATGTTTACTTGCAAAAGATAACAAGAGCTTGATTGATGATCTGTCAGATTGCTTAAAGCAAGATTCACGATGCATGCTTTCAAAGGACATCGCTTCCTCACTAATTTCTACGAAATTCCTAATTCGGTGTTATCATTTGAGCTTCACGCTGCTTCTCCCTTCACGACAAAGCAGAGGGCGAGGAATCACAAGATCATTTCTGTTTTATTTTTCATTCTCTAGTAAGAAAAAGTGGAAGCTTTGGGAAAGCCCAAGCGTGATGTGCTAGTTGTTGTTCCTAAGGATTATCATTTGATCAGAAGCGAGTTCTTGATTCTATGAGTTGACGCACTTTTTCGTTGTTAAAATGCAACAAAGAATAGGAATCTGCTGGTATTCTCACTTTTTTACTTGCTTTAACATGCTCTCTTCCAGTAATATTTCGTGATTAACTCCGGATCGATTCATCAGATCATTTAGCACGATAGTGAGTTCACGAGTGGTCTTGATAGTTATCATCCAAGTTTACTAGTTTCTATGATCAGAGGCAGTTATGTTCATGGAATAATGTTATGGGAGATCGCGCAGCGATGATTGATGATAACAGAAGTCTTTGCCTCTTATTTGTGATTCTTAACACCTGTTAATTGAAGATTGGTGAGTGGAAAGTCTTTTAAATGATGACGATGAATACACCTTCAGATCATTAAAAGATTAGCTAGAAAAAATATTAGGATATAAAAAGTTAAAATTAACTAGCATTCCCAGCATGTCGCGCCTTTCCTCTTAATTCTATTATCTCAACGGTGCGAAATGAACAAGGGCTTTCTCTTTTAGAGCAGAAGACGCCTTCCTCTAAAATGAATTGAAATACATTAACTTGCTTTTTGTCACTGTCACGTGATGATGTAACGACAGTCATTGCAGTGAGAAGATCTCTAGAAGATCTCTCCTAATGCAGATGGTTTCAAAAGTATCTCTTTCTGACAAACAATTTCGCAGTCACGCTAAATTATTTTCTTGCTCTGGCAAATAATCAAATTTACTGTCGGAGGTGATGAATCATTCGCAGGATTAGTTGGTATTCCGTAAAAATAATTAGATCTGAAGAAAACCCGCAATATAAATCCTGGGGGTGATGCGATTCAATCCATCAAGAAAGATGAATGCAAAAAAGAGAAAACATGAACACCCCTCGGCAGCAGGTTTTTCAAGTTTATCTCCAATGGTGATAAAACCTTATCAAGTACTACTATTGTTTCAGAACTGTGAACACGCGTCTTTATTCAAGGAGATGTTCGACCGTAGTTTTAAAAACGATTGTCGTCTCGGTAGTTG
>JAJRXH010000719.1 GCA_024276395.1 archaeon | reverse complement strand
TTCATCGTGCCTCCAGAGGTTGAGCTACCTCTTCTAGCTTGTGGATGGATAATGCAAAGTCTGGACAAGCATGCACGCATTGCCGACATGCGACGCACTTGCCGTTCTCGACTGGATAGAAATATCCCCTAGTATTCTTTTCATTACTCATGTACAAGGCATCATATGGGCAAACTGTCACACAAATTTGACATCCTTTACAACGGCCTTTATCAACAGCAAAAACCTTGTCTTTTCTTTTTCCCACGACATAGACATCAAATCGACCATTAGTAACTCTCTGTACGGTTTCCATCTTCAAGGCCTCTCATTACATTCCAGTTACTCCCGTGATAAATCCAATCCAGATGGCATATAAAATATTGGAAAGAAGCAGATTCTTTCATTTCACTTAAGTTCATTTAAGCAGGGGAATGGCACGCCTCCCAAATATCTGTAATCTTTCATTTTTTTAAAAGATGCAGCTTTCTCTTAATTGTGAGAATAGTAGTTTGAATTAGTTCGTTGTAAGAAGGCGATATTTTCATCACATGAATGTTTTAAAAATTAGTTTGTCGATGGCAAAAAAGAAAAAGGATGCTGAAGGATTAAACGTGATGGTCGCACCATCATAAAGTAGATTTAAGAATAAGGGGCGCGTTCTCCAGCTACATAGCGTTCATGATAATCGGTGATAAGGAGGAAGATGGCTACACCAATGATGAAAAACACTAATAAAGATGCAATGGCGATTCGATGCGAAAGTGGGATGTCAACGCCAAAGAAAGTGATGACGATGTATTGAACTCCAGAATATAACATCGGTCCAAAGGCAGCTGAAATCTTACCGGTAAACTTGGAAAATCCAAAATATTGCGTGACATCATCCGGAGGTGCTAATTCGATGACCATTTGACGCTGCACGACCCACGTGCCTCCAAGAGCCATGCCTACTAGGACAGCGGAAAGATAAGCTAACTGAGGTGGAATTTGAACACCAAACACGTTCACGCCACTAAAGATAAGTATCAGGATGGCAATGATCCAAGCCGTTCCAACCACGTAAAAGGCAAATTTAGGACCTTTCTTGTCTGCAATGGGGCCTATGGGATACGTGAGTAATACCGCTCCTACTATTCCAATTCCCAGTAGTGCAGTTGCCTGACTTTCACTGAATTCAAGTCCATGTACGGCTGCCACTTTCATGTAAGCAATGACAGTGTTAACTGCATCAGAGAGAATGAACCAAGCAATGATGAAGAGTAGCATGTCCCTATACTTTAACACTTTCTTAGTAGTAATTTTCAATTCAGCAAAAGATTCTCTTGCCACTTCTAGGTAGGATTTCTTGGTAGGAGTAGTTTTTTCTTTTGTTAAGAAGAAAGGGATGGCAATGACGAGGAAGGCAATTGCTGCGAGGGGGAACATGTATCTTAGATGACCAGATGTTATCGATGGATCACCAGGACTCAGATTTTTGAGCAGTTTGATCGGTGTAGGCTCACCAAAATACTTCGTGGCCAATACATTCAAGGTCAAAGCGACTGCAGAGCCGGCATATCCCAACGCAATGCCAAAGCTTGATACCCTTCCAGTTAGATGTGGTGGTGAGATGTGTGGGATCATTGCATCATAAAACAAGTTACCCCACTGATAGGCAATATTTGCAATGACGAACAATGAAAGAGCAATCAACAAATCTTCAAACAAGAATATGAAAGCCGTGAAAAGAATGCATAATGCCCCCATCACGACCACAAAGGGTTTTCTTTTTCCAGCAGCATCTGCATAAGCTCCCCACGCGGGCATCAAGATGGCGACAATGAGAGTTGATAGCGTGACCGACCCACTGGCAATCAGATTTGCGATTTCATAAGAAAATCCTTGTTGCATGCCAAGGATAATGCCATAGTGCAAGATCGTGAGGGAGACTATGCCCATTGAGAACACGGTGTTTGCGATGTCATACATGGTCCAAGCGACCACGTTCCATTTCGAATAAGGGATGTCTCCGTATTCAGTACCTGTGATTGGAATGCGTTCTCCATTCATGTGTTATCACTCCACCTTTTTTCGAGATATTCATGAGATAATACCATCAAGTAGTGTTTTTTTGATCAAAAGGATCTGCGTGACTTCTTTCACGAATCATTTTTAAAAATTTGCCCCTACATGTCGTCTTTGAAAAGGAAACTTTTTTATAGTAAGTGTCGGCAAAATTCATTCAGAATCAGGAAAAAAAGGTGAAAGATACGATGGCGTTACGTAGGTATCACATGTTAGGATCCTTCGTGCTATACATTGGATTTCTTGCCAGTTACCAGTTTCTCTTTTCGAATCAAGAAAATTTCATTCCTTTTGACCCCTTGTGGGTATTTACTGGATATTTCATGGCAATGGTAGGGTCAGAGTTTCCAGATTGGGACTTCCAATTCAAGCAGCTTCAACATCGTGACATAGCGACTCATTCCAATTTCATTGCATTTATCTTCGTTGGAATTGTCCTCATTAGCGTGGCTTTTTTCAACATCAGTCAAACCACTGCTAGTTACGTGCTCATCTTGGCATCTTTCATGATTGGATTAGGGTCACACTTGCTGCTGGATTTGTTCCCCACATATGATCCAGAAAAGCTCATCAAAGACAAAGGTGTCTATAGGGGAATAGGTTACATGGTCAGAGCTGTCATCCAAGGGCTCACGGGGAAAGAAATCGTAATGAGAATGACTGGAAGCTACTTGATTCACTTTCCCATTCGAATTAAAGGTCGTAAAACCTTTCCACTAGCTTTAACACGTTGGTGGCTATTCCTTAATGGGTTAGTATCCATTTTCTTCGCATATTTCCTAGTTTATCTCTACTTCCTCATTCCTTCATGACAACACGTGTCCGAAAAATGACTTGCTGAGCAAGCCTGAAGATTCAATGTTTATTTATAGTTCACGAATTATTTTCCCATTCTAACATCTTTTTATAGTTTCAAAACGGAAGGAAATTGGTGGTATGATTGCTGCGATTTCAAGCTCCCCATCATTCTGGATCAGAGGATGAGGTTGCCCTCGCCATTACTTGTGCAACTCTTAATCTTCCATTACGAACGCAATTTTTCAAGCTAATTATTCGAGATGTCAAGCGCATGCCCCCCTTGAAAACAATTGGTGCAACCGTAGCCCTTACTGAATTAAATGAAAAAAGAATAGTTTTTTTTAGTCTAAATGGAGATCAAAGTCAAGGTGGATTTCATCAAATTTACTTACAAATGTCGAAAGCGCTCATCTATTTGGTTGAAGCAACTGATGACCCAGAAAGCCTAAAACTCGATCGCGATTACTTGCATCACCACTTGCTAAAACCTCCCTTGAAGAAGCATGCACCAATTCTCGTGTTGCTTCTTGTCAATGAGCCCCTTCAATCAAGTAAAATCGAACGGATTTCACAATACTTGCAGCTACCAAGCATCAGGAATAGACCGTGGCTAATTTCCGTCATTTGCCAAGAAACAAGGGAGATCGAGAAAGAACATCTAAATGAGGCAATAAAATGGCTTATAGAATCGTTAACGCTCATGGATTCATTGGAAAAGATTCAAAAGGCGCATTTTGTACCCTTTCATGGTAAGTTCCTTTACATGATTCAACAAGATGATGCATTCCTATTAAGCCAAAATACATGGCTAGAAGACGCATTCAGCAACGATTCACTATACTTTCGGATAATCATGACTTTAATTTATCATGAACTCTTAGAAATGACCTTTAAAAAGTTTGATCACTTGAGTAGCACGGTATTGGAAGATTTATTCCATGATTATCTAAAGACAAACAAGAAAAACCTCATTAGCGTGATGTCATCAAGAACTTTTAGTGTTGACGGATTTTTTTCCTCACTAGTTGAAAAAGAACTTGACATGCAAATGAAGGAACGAGTCCACTCATTACAAGAAGTATTAGAATGTTTTTTACGACAGCACGAAAGTGATCTTTTTCTGGGCGAAGCTGCTGAAAAGATCATTCTTGAATTGAAAACAATTGTTAAAGAATTTTTGTTTTCTGATGACTTCATCAACATGTTATCTTGGTACGATAACACGTTCAATGGTCAAGTATTACAGCACGTACCATATTTAAGATTCCTATTACTCCAAGATTTCATCCCTAAGTTCTTTTTTCACTTTGTAGTGACCAAGGAAGGATTGATCTCGAGATTACGAAAAAAATGGTATCGGATTACTTTTATTAAGCAATTACGGAATTTATTTAGTCAATTAGTTACAGCAGATTTTTTATCCGAGATGTTAAATCATCTTGAAGAAGATTGGTCACTAATAATCTCCAAGCCACAAGAATGGCTTGTCAAATCAAACCACCAGTCAATGCCATTTATCATCAAAATCACCTTTTCAGAACTCCTTCCAGAATTAGAAGTTGAACTCACGTGTCAAAAATGCCAACTAGCGGAACTAAAACAAGAAGCTCAGTGTCTTCGGCCATGCATCGTTGCAGAAAATCAAGAAAAAATATTATACAGTTCCAATTCCTTGCTAATTGATGATTACTCCTTGTTATTAGGGAAAGTACACTTGCTGCTTATTTATTCTCTAGCCATTAACAAGGCATTGGCATCCCCACGCCAAGTGAAATTAGCACGAGAAATTCTTCATCCAGACATCATTCACCAATTTGCACAAAAATTCAAGTACTGCAGACATTATAATTGGGAACTGCATTTTCAAGCTGAAGAAAAATGATTGTACTCATGCCTAGCTACCTGCGCTGGAGAATAATGATTTAAAATGGCATCAACGATCAATAACAATAAAAAAATAACTAAATACTATTTAAAATATTTAACAATGTTATATCTTGCCAAGTAGCAGGACCGCCGATCACGAGATATGAAATACCTACATCTTTTAGCTTGTCAATAACGTCTAAAAATTGCTGAGTAGTACCTTGAAAACCTACTTGATTAATGGCATCTTCATCTAACTCACTTGGCAGTTGCTCATTAATCGAAAGCCTTGACTCTGATAAAATGGTCATTATTATGGATTGGAAAGTACTTATTGACTTCTTAAGCGTGCTTTCTGGCCAAGATGATTTTCCATCTGTCAAATAACACATGAGATAGCATCCTAA
>JAJRXH010000718.1 GCA_024276395.1 archaeon | reverse complement strand
CTTTTCCCACAATGGACTGTTCCATCTGTATTCTTGGTCCCAAGATGGCGGATGTTGGCAATCACAAGAACATCAAGCTCATTGCCAATGCCGAAGTAGAAAAAATCTCTGGATATATTGGTAATTTCGAGGTTACTATCAAGAAACACCCCCGTTATGTTGATGAGGAATTGTGCACCGCTTGTGGTGAATGTACTCCCGCTTGCCCTGTTGATGTTTATGATGAATATTCTGGCAATTTAGGGTGGCGAAAAGCCATTTACATTCCTTTTCCACAAGCAGTCCCCGCTAGCTACATCATTGATCCAGAGGCCTGCTTAGGTTTATCTCCCTTAACCTGCGGAAAATGTGCTGAGTATTGTGACAAGAATGCCATCAATTACGATGATCAAGGTGAGACGTATCACTTCAAGGTCGGAGCCATCATCATTGCGACTGGATTTCAAATCTTTGATGCCTCCAAGATACCGGAATACGGATGGGGCAAGTATCCCAATGTAATTACCACCTTTGAATTCGAAAGACTCATCAACTCAGCAGGTCCCACGCAAGGTGAACTCCTCCGGCCCAGTGATCTTGGACACCCCCGCAACATTGCCTTTGTGAATTGCGTGGGATCACGGGATGTGCGGTTCAATCCTTACTGTTCTAACTTCTGCTGTATGGAGAGCATCAAGGATGCACTGCTCATCAAGGAACACTGGCCAGATGCGGAGGTTACTATTTATTACATGGATATCCGTGCTTTTGGTAAGGGCTTTGAGGAGTTATATCGACGAGCCCGTGAAGAAGGAGTCAAGTTTATTAGAGGACGACCCGCTCAAATCATAGAAGATCCAGCCACCAACAACCTCCGAGTGATTGTGGAAGAAACACGAACTGGAACACTTCTTCAAAATGAGCACGAACTAATAGTACTCTCTGTTGGTGCTGAAGGTCCCTCTGAATCAATCCCCATTCCCCTGCCCAAAACCGAAGAGGGATTCTTCATGGAAGCACATCCCAAGTTGAAGCCAGTTGATTCTCCAACAAATGGTATCTTCCTCGCTGGTGGTGCTGAAGGTCCCAAGGACATCAAAGAGTCTGTAACTCAAGCCAGTGCCGCAGCTGGACGAGTCACGAGACTCTTGAAACAAGGCAAGTTCGTAGTAGAACCCTTGTTCGCTTATGTTGATCAAGATAAATGTACCTCGTGCGGTATCTGTGCTACTCGTTGCCCATACAGTGCCATTACTGTCGATAAGAAAAATAAAATTCCTGCACGAGTCAATCCAGCCTTATGCGAGGGATGTGGTACCTGTGCCGCTGACTGTCCTCAAGATGCCATTACAATGACGAACTTCACGGATGCAATGATCTATCGGCAAATCGATATCGCCTTACGTGATAACCCAGGACAAAAAGTTCTCATTTTCGCTTGTAACTGGTGCTCTTACGCAGGTGCTGATCTCGCTGGAACAAGCAGATTCCAATATCCGACGAATACAAGGGTCGTTCGAACCATGTGTTCTGGAAGAGTCGATCCAGATTTCGTGAAAAGAGCTTTCGAAAAAGGCGCTGGTGCCGTTCTACTGACAGGATGCCGACCACAAGACTGTCACTATCGCACGGGTAATCAATTTGCAGCCAAGCGTGAAAACAAGATCAGAAGATGGTTGAAGAGGCAAGGTATCGAAGATGAACGGTTCAAGATTGCCTGGTTATCAGCTGCTGAAGGTAAATACTTCGCCCAACTCGTGACTGAAATGAGTAACTTAGTCCGGCAGCGGACTGGAGACCGTCTAGTATTATTACCCACAACCACTAAAAATTAGGTAAATGCAAAAAGAATAAGGTGAACACCATGGCTCAACAAACAACATCCTCAACCCTAAATGATCTCATTCCCGTGTTAGAAGTATGTTATCAATGTGGTACATGCACGGGTTCCTGCCCCATCACGAGATTTAATCCAGAGAAGAATCCTCGCAAGCTCATCAATCAATTAATTACGACAGGTGATCCATCAATACTTGATGATCAAGAACTATTGTGGCTATGCACCACCTGTTACCAGTGTGAGGATCGTTGCCCACAAGGAATTCCCTTAGCAGATATTTTCGTAAAACTCAAGAATCTCACTGTAAAAGAGGGTAAAGTACCTCCATCTGTCCGTAAGGAAATTGAAGCCATTGCCAAGAGTGGTTATACCTTTCCCATCACTCGTGGCATTCTTTCTAAGCGTGAACGCTTAGGATTACCCATACCACCATCACCTAACATGACAGAAATTCGCACCATCGTGAAACTAACCACGGATTTTGATGTAAACGGTTTAAAAGACACTGAAGAAAAAGAAGAGTCCAAGTTTCAGAACGTGGAAATTGATATTCCTGATGGAGATAAGGGTTTTGCCCTTTTCCTCGGCTGCACCATCCCTTACAAGTTACCACAAATCGAGGCTGCCGCTCGATTCATTCTCGACAAGCTAGAAATCCCTGTTTACGACCTACCTTTCGGATGTTGCCCAGATCCTAATGGAGCACATTCCTACAACTCAACAATGTGGTATGCCTTAGCCGCAAGAAACCTAGCAATTGCTGAAGAAAAAGGTCTAGATATCTTGACTTTATGCAACGGCTGTTATGAAACTCTTAACTATGTCAATCAAAAACTAAAGCATGAACCACAACTCCTTAAAGAGGTCAACAAGTACTTGAAAGAGGCTGGAAAGCAATACAAGGGAAAAAACAAGGTCATCCATCTTCATGAATTTCTCCACGAAGAAATCGGCTACAAGCGTTTGAAACAGCTGGTAACAAGGCCCTTGGAAGCCTTGAAAATTTCTGTGCACTACGGATGCCATTCATTGCGTCCAAAGAAGATCAACCCTCCAGAAGATCCTGAAAATCCACAATGGCTTTGGGACTTTGTCGAAGAAGTCCTCGGTGCCCAACCAACTCATTACATGGATGAAGCCTTGTGTTGTGGTGCTGGAGTGCGTGATATTAACCAAGACACCTCGTTCAACTTGATGGCCTACAAGGTCGAACAGATGGAACGAATGGAAGCAAATGCCATCATGACTCCTTGTCCAACATGCTTCTTGCAATTTGACGCTGGTCAAAAGATTGTTCTCAAGAACAAGGATGCCAAGATAAAGGGACTACCTACTTTCTACTTCGTTGAACTATTGGCCCTGGCGATGGGCGCTGATCCAAAGCAAATAGGAATCAACCTTCATTTAATAAAACCAAAATTAAATCTCTAGGAAAACAGAAAAGATCTACTTGCTATTTTTTTCATTCATTTTCTCTTCTTTTACTGCCCATTTCAAGGTAAAACAATCTACTAGCATTTCTTAAAGACGAAATTGTCTTCTGAACTCGTAATCTGGTTCATCTCAAGCTGACCAAGGAATCAAAGGCGCTTCAACATGGACAAATTTCTCCCCCCTCTCTCTTAAAATTCGTTCATTTTGTAAAAGTTTTCATTCAAGTTACGAATTTCACATAAAAATACATCTTCTTTTCTAAAAGGCGACTTTTTAACATTAAATGGAGCATTCTCATGTATTAGAATCAAGGCCCACCTTAATAATCAGTTATGAACATTTCACCATGAAGTGATATAATTGATGAATTAACTAATGATGAAAGTCACCTCATATCATTTCATGATTGTTTTAATAGTATATGGTGAATAGAATTGAAAATAGAAGGCGTGATCATTTTTGATGTTGAGACAGGCTTGCCTTTATTCTCAAAGCTTCCAAAAAAGATTGATGGAACACTTCTAGCTGGCTTTCTCACAGCAATCACTCAAATTGCCAAGGAACTAGCCATGGGAGGAATATCATCATTCATTGCCGAAGAAAAACATATTTTTCTATCAGCACGACATCACGTCGTAGTAGCAATCATTGCCAATGAAGTAACAGATACGAAAACATTATGTGCCATGGCTCATGAAATCGGAGTTAAATTTGAAAAAAAATATTTCGAAATTCTGAGACAGCGAATGGAGATTGTAGAATTAGAAAAATTTAAAGGTTTTGAAACCATTGTTGACGAAATTATAGCACTGGGACAAGTTCCGTTCCACATTGAAGTGCTCGACTTCATTAAAAAACAATTTGGAGATCGCATTTCTGTACGTCCTACTTTATACGGACGAGATGGAAACCCTCATGTCATTGATATCATCGTGGAAAAAGGTAAAAAAAGAGGCTCAATTTACGACAAGCTTGCAATGCGACTGTTTAGGGCTTTTTCCCAGGATCTCATTTTCATCAATTTTTTTGAAGGAAAGGCCAAAGACGAAGAAGTTCTCACCTTCATTCAATCACTCAAGTTATTCGGCGCTAAAGATCATGAACTAGAAAAACGACCAGAAATATTTCCCTACTTCCCCTCAAGCGCTGTTATCATCGCTGAGGAGTATTCTCCAGCCATCATTAACACGCTCTCTGCAATAATACCTAAAGAAAAGGAACAATTTTATATTGGAGCAACTCACCTTGCACCCACTGCCGACTTAAAATTCACGCCAAAGGCCGCACGATGCTCCATCGAATTGTGGAAATGGAAGGAAAACAAGGCGACTAGAATTATCTAGTGGTACAAGATTTTGTCAAGAAATCTAGCTGCGTCTTTATCCTTTCTTTACCACTTCATTTATTGTCACGAAACAGATTAGATTATTAATCCATCAATCATGAAATACTGAAACTCTTCCGCTAACAATATCGTACAATGCCAACCGAAGTGCTTGATTTACTACTTCTAGATTTAATTCTTCCAACGAATGGTGACGCAAGAGATCATTAATGAATTGTTGCCAATAAGAACCATAATCGAGTAACCATTGATATACGCTCTTGTTAATGAGCAAAAGGAATCCAGCATAAGGTCTCTGAGCAAATCTTTCGTCAAAATTATCCATTTGCATCGTTTTTCCAAAGGTCGCGATGAAAAGTAGTTCTGTCTTGAAAGGAGCATTTAATGCCAGCCGAAGCAAGCTTTGGTCGTATTCTCCACCAAGACTAGGTGTACTTAATAACTTGATTCCTAACTCATAAATGATTGCTCTTCTTTTCTCAGCTGGCAAGAATTGAAGATTCTTAAACTTGTAAACAACCGGTTCTGGACCAAGAGGACCAAACACGTATATCCCCCATCCAATAGAGGGATTTTCACCGTCAATGGCATTCATTATCTCCATGTAGACTGGGAATAACAAGTAAGATCGGTTTTTCAAGACGATTTGAGCCGTGAACAGACCACCGATAATTAAAATTTCTGCCACGTGAAATAGAGGTACAGATAAGAAATTTCTCATTAGAATGCTGAAACCGCCAAGCCCCACACCAAAAGTAATGACTAACTCGACAATTCCTAATATTTTTGCTAGAAGTCCTTCCTTGGGATATATTCTTGCCACGTCAATTCTTTTTTTCGCGTCTTTCACGACAATCATGAACGTGAGAATGGCCACACCAATTAACACGAGGCCAAAAAGTTGTGTTCTTGGAGTGATGACATCCAAATCTCCAGTTGCCAGTGCAATGAGAAATACATCGCCTTCCAATGCACGAATGATAGTGAAGGTCCACGTTGCCCCACCAAGAAAAGTAATCATAAACAGGAGCGTGTTTCGCGCGGGTTGATGTGAATAGTAAAACAATCCCCAAAGAATGAGTAAGCCACCAATCATCTGCAAAGTGAGAACGAAAGATGACATGAATTGCAGTACCACGATTGAAAAGGAATGGTAGATTGGAATGGCAAGAACAGTAAGAATGAAGCCGCTGTTAAGGGACATCACCCCAAGACCGTACATTGCCTCACGAATGCCTTTATTTCTTATCAAGAAAAGAGAAAGATAGAGTGAGAGAGCGATGAAAGAACCTCCAATGCCTACGAGCAGAATGTATAGCAGCTGCAGCATTTTATCAGCCGTTCCTTTTACTCAGCGTTTCTTGTGTGCTTCTCTTTCCAATTTAAATCCTATCATCGCAGCTTTAAGAAGTTTTACTACTCCTCGTGAACCAAATAATGCTTTGGTGAGTTGCTTGAAAAGTTGATATTTTCGGGCTGTATACGGATACCAGTGTGGCTCCAACTTATCACCCTGCTTATCGATGATTACCGACTTGATATTGGTAAAACCAAGCAATCCAACCTCACCTTTTATCCT
>JAJRXH010000717.1 GCA_024276395.1 archaeon | reverse complement strand
CTGGGAGTTGACTAAGATCAACTTTTTGTTTGATTATTTTTAGAGCATCTGCGAAAGATAATGGAATGTTTAACTGTGACTCAAAGTAGCTAGAGAACCATTGAGCAAGTCTTCTATCATAGATGGGAATGTGGAGTGATTCTACCTTCTGCTTGATAGCATGCACGAGTTCCTGAATGTTTTTTACATCGAATTCTTCTTTTTGTTGCTGTTCCGCGTCAAAAAACACCACGTGCATTGGATCTTGGAGACTGTTTTCAACACCTATCTGGATCATCCAACGCACGGATCCACTTAGGTGGACTGGTTTTCCAAAGTTGAATCGTTCCGAGACAAATTTTTCTAGTTCCTTTAATTTTTGTTCCTTGTCACTTACAATGGCCGGTTTTTTTATCTGTTTCAAAATTTGTTCTTGGCTAAGCCTAGATCCCATTCGACTGAATAAATCGTACAAGAAACTGACAATTCGACGATCAAAGATGGTGATCCCATGAGAGTTGGCAAATTTTCGCATTGATTCGGCAAGGCTAAAGAGGTCATTCGCATCTTCAATGATTTCTTTTTGGATGCTTTTATTCTTGTACCTGATTCTGAAACGTTGAAATTGTTCATCTGATTCAATTTGCACTTTCCATTCAACGTTTCCCCATAGATTAACTTCATCAGAGACAAGAGGAAGCTTTACTGTCCTTTCTTCTTTATTATTGGTCATATTTTTCCCTCTTCACGTTTAAATTTACGTGGCTTCCAGGTGAATAATGTGCAGGCGTTGTATTTCACCAGTGGGTACTATCATTAGTCCTTCTATGTCCTTGGTTCTATAAAAAACGGCTAATAGATCCTCTGGGAAAAAGTCGTGAAGGTTGATGATAACTGATGTTGGAGTAACTCGGGGTAAATCTCCAATTATTTCTTCCACTGAAATTTTTGATACTCCTCTAACAAGGTCAATTCGGTAGATCTCAGTAATTTCTATTTCGATGTTCTCTTCGATGTTTAATGGAAAGCCACGTTCCATCACAGCGAGTACTTGGTCACTTACTTCACTCCCACTGGGAAGCTCATCAATGGGAATCCACCAGACCATTCGTTGTCGTGCTCGGAAGATTTGCAAGATCTTGCTCATTTTTTCGATTTTTAATCGATAATGAAGATGCAGGGGAATGTCGTGTTCTTTGGCTAATGTCAGAATTTTGGTTGCTGTTTCGATTTCTTGCATCACGAGGCTTCTTAGCAGGCATCGGTTTCCAATTTCCTTTGCAAGTTCTTTGATTTCCTTGTTGCTTTTGTCATGCTCTTTTAGTAAATCGATGGTCTCGATAAACAAACGTTCATATTCTTTTGCGGCTTCTAATCGACTGATATTGCCATTCTCTTCCTTGATGCCAATTTCCTTGATTTTCTTTTTTATTTCTTTGATGATGCTCCTTAGCTTGATTTTTTGATCGATGGCATCAAGTTCTTCTCCAGATGTTGGCCCTAATTTAGAGATGCTCAAGTCAAAGGGAAAAGGTGCCGCCATGGTATCGAAAATATCTGGCTTTTGTGAAATGATGCGTTCAATTTGCCATTTTAATCTAGGATGGGAGTCTTCTAACTTGTTTTCTCTCACGAATTGCAATAAAGTTGCTAATAGTTCATCTTCTTCAGCAATGTGATATCTGAGTGCTGCTTGATACAATGCCGTACCGATTTCTCTTTTCGTGATGGTTTCCTCATCATTAGCATTGCTGAGGGTAAATAAGATATAAGCTTTTTGGAAAAATAGATCGCCAACTTCTTTCCGTGTCTCAGGACGGTCTAATTCTTCAATTTTTTTATCTATCTTTTTTAACATCTCTTTAATGGACTTGATGGAGTTTTCTTCGCTCATATAGGGCACCTTCAGTTTTAGAAAATCAGATCGACGAGACGTTTGGCATCGCGAAAGACTAATTCTCCATGCCAATTATTAAGGGTTTGTTCATAAAGAGAAAGAAATTCATCAATGTATAATTGAAAGTTATTTCTCAAGACACCTGGTTCTCCAGAGCATAATAGAAAAAAGTAAGTTTTATTCCTTTTCTCGACTAGGGCAATTCCTTCTTCTGTTTGCAGCTGATTTAACGTTCCTACTTTAAGTTCAAGTGAAAGTACAGAGATGATGGCAAATAAGATTCCCGCCATTATGACCAGAAATGATGAATTTTCTGTTTTGTTTTCGAAATCATACCCGTAAAGGAGTCTTCCATCTTCGTAGATTATCAGAAGCATCCTTGGTCTTGAAGGCAATAGAGATAGGATTTCTTTTTCCATTTCAGTCAAGGACTCCTGGGAGATCTCTTTCTTTTCTTCTAATTGTTGCAATATTGTCAAGAGAGTGCGGACTTTTTCTTCGTCAAAGCGATTTTTTTCATTCTTGATAAATTCCAATAGAGCTGTTAGTTGTGGTCGGGGATCGATGTTAGTAATTTTCGTTGGTGTTGTTCGTGTTGCCCGGTGAAAGGAGATCAAAGATCTTATTGATCGAATGACGTAATTCCATCCAATGTCATGATAATTATCCAGAGTCAAACGTACGGCTACGGAATGGAACTCCTTGAAACTGTCCATGAAGGCTCTTATGCTGTGCTTGAGCGCTTTATTGCTCAATTCTTCATTCCCAAGCTGTTGAAAGGACCGATGTGCAAGATAGAACAATTGGCCAGCTTTGAAAAATTGTCGTGCTTGAAAATGAAGTAGACCCGCCTCGAAAGCAATTTGCGGAATTACCGGGTGAATCCTTCCAATTTGCTGAGCCGCCAATAGTCCAACATTACAGAGATGAAGCGCTTTTCGGTTATCTTCCCGTTTTTTTGTCTTAATTGCTCTTTGGACTGCGTTATGACATTGGCGCGAGACGAATACTGTAAACTCCGTCCATTGCTCGGTTCTGGTTTCTGGGTTTTCTTTCAACTGGAAGTAGGTCATCATTAAATCATCAATCATCGATTGATCATTATTCTCTGACATTTTGTCCACTGAATTCGATTTTTATGGGACGTTTTGTTTCATGAGATTTTCTTGCGGCATCGACAACTTGTAGGGTCTTGATTGCATCTCGAATGGCTACCCGGGTATCCTTTCTGGTCTTAATGGAGTTATAGAAGGCTAAATGTTCTTCCATCACGGGTTCTCCATAATACTTGATTATTTGTCCAGAGGCAATGGGAAAGGTAACGCTACTAGCATCACCTAAAAGTGGGTTCAATGAGTGGATTTGCAGCCATTGATCAAGGAGGTTTACTTTCATCGTAGCTTTCGTGCCTTCTATTTCAATTCTTCTTACTCTTCCTGCATATTCTCGACTGAATAGGAATGAGACCATTTGATTTTCATCTGTTAGGAATGTGACGTGAGCCGTGTTTATGAATCCATGCGTGGTTAGTCCATGGCATGATATCCAGGCCTTCCGTGGTTTAAGGACTCGTAGGACGATGTCAAAGTCATGGACTCCGATATCTTCGAGTACATCACCTAGGGAGGGAATTCTCTCTAAGGGCACGGATCCACGACGTTGGACAAGGATGGATCTAATGTTTCCAATGGCATCTTTTTCTACTAGATCGATCATTGCTGGAATGACTGGATTGAACACCTCACTATGTCCGATGGTAACTAGAATTTTCTTCTTAGTAGAGAGTTCTTCTATCGCTAGAGCTTGGTCAATGGTTTCTGTTATGGGTTTTTCAATGAGAATTGCTTTCATTGATGAGGGATGGTTTTGTAAAACTTCTTTTGCGAGTGGATAGTGAAATTTGGTAGGGACCGCGAGAATTAGTCCATCAATGCTTACCTCTCTTATAAGGTCTTGCCAATTTTTAAAACTTGGCACATCGTACTTTTGACCGGTTTCACGTGCGACTGTTTCATTGATATCGGCCACGGCCGCTAAGGTTCCTAGCTTGTGGGCTACACGGCAATGAACTTGTCCCATGTTCCCTAAGCCCACCACACCAATGGCAATATTATGTTCAGTGTTTTTTTCCTTTATCTCGAGATCAATCATCATTCAATGCCCCACGTTTAGAATAATTCGGTGAATTTTTGCAGAAGAGTTTTTTTTACTTGAGTGAGATTGACATTTGCTCCTTCTTTTTCCATTGAAGTCATCACGTCGGCATTCATTCCACAAGGGTTGATTAACTTAAAATAACTTAGATTCGTGGTAACATTTAGAGCAAATCCATGAAACGTGATCCAATCTTTAGTGGCCATGCCTACAGAGGCTATTTTTTTCCGAGAGGTTATTGTCCATAATCCAGCGGGCTTAGTTTTCCATTCTGTTTTGATTCCGTGCGCTTCGGTGGTGTTTTCCAGCAATTTTCCAATGTTTTCGACTAATTCTCGAAGAGTTCGGTATTGACGTTCAAGTTTTACGATGAAATACCCGACGATCTGTCCAGGTCCATGGTAGGTGACATCTCCACCTCTTTCGATGCTGTATAGAGGAAGGTTCTTCATGATCACGTTCTTTTGGTTACCATGTCTTCCAATGGTTAATACATGTGGATGCTCAACTAGGATGAGGGTATCTGGCACCTGCTCTTCTTTCCGTAAACTTACTAGCTCTTTTTGAAGATCCCAACAGAGTTGGTATTCCATTAGGCCGACATCCAACACGTGCCATTCATTGTCTCTGCTCGTGATAACTTTACTTGGTGTCGATGCATTCAAGTTTATGAACACCTTTTGATGAAGTGATGAAAATTCTTTCTGGTACTCCTTTCGCCTTGGGATTTTTTAAGCTAATTGTTCGATGGCATGCCATCTTCTAGGCTGGTTGATGTCCTGGTGGCATCATTCTCTTTTATTTTAGTCTCACTTATAGTAAGATTAATGAGTCTCATTTGTCTATTCATCGTGTAATTTTGATTAATATTTTGTATGAACGAAACACATCGTGTAATTTGTAGTAAATGCCCCAAAATATTTTTAACGTCTATTCATCACGACTCTACTTGGATTATATCTAAGGTTTTTCAACACCTTATCAGTTTTTTACTTTTAAAAGATTAAGATGGACGGACTGCGCCGCATCACAGGTGAATTGAACAATGAAAAAAGTAAGTAATAGGGGATTAGTCATTATTCTGATATTGATAGGAAGCCTCTTTTCAATTGGCGTGTTTGTGACCACTAATTCAGCATTTGGTCACGAAGGGAAGTATCGCGTGATAATGATTCCAGGTTGGCATGGTGATGGTGGTATTTTCAAGGTAATGATTCCCATTCTTGAGTCGCAAGGAATAAATGTGGTGGACTTCGATCCGAGTAAGCCAGGTACTCAGGCACTTTATCATGATGCTTCTGTTCCTCCTGGCAACTTAGACATTCCAGCATTGGCTAATCAAGTTGAAGAAAAGATTCACCAGATACAATCGTCACCAAATGAGAAATTTGACATCGTTGCTCATTCAATGGGTGGTCTCATCGCTCGTTACTTGATTGAAAAAGGTCCAGAAGATCCCAACATTGACGATAACTGGGCTCAGCGAATTGATGATCTTATCATGTTGGGAACTCCTAACCATGGAACATGGGAAGCTTATGTTGGACGATTGAGTATTTTCTTTGGAGATTGGGCTGCGAGTGCTGCTCAAATGGTTCCTGGATCAAGCTTTCTAAACAGCTTAGGATATAGTGAACCTGCTGGGGAAGATTATACATGTGTAGGTGGTTCTCCTTGGTACTTGGACTGGTTCAAGGCTGATTATAATGGTGATGGTGTTAAAGTTGGATTTGATGGTGTTGTTCCAGGTGATTCGCCTTTCTTGACTGGATGCAATAATTTCCTTTTTGATGCTCATCATGGTGAGTTGGCAACGAAACCTCAAATAATTGACTTAGTCGCTGAAACGTTGGGATATGTTGCTCCCAATGACGGTGAAGATCAAATTCCTCTCTATGGAAGTATTTCTGTCCGATTAGAATATTTCAAGATGACTGGTGATCATGAATGGGGTACTGAGGAGTATTATTTCGACGTTTATGTTGATTTAGATGGTGGGAATGATGGATATACATATCTTGGCACGCTGAACTACAATGCTGATGGTCCTTTCACGAAGAACTGGGGTAATAGCGGTCCGTCTACAGGGCAATTAATACTGCCAGGTACATCACCAAGAATGGACATTCGAATAGATGTGCGTGAGGATAATGACCTCATTAACGTCTTTTACTTCCATGATATAATGTTGTCCGAGGATGTTGATGGTGTCGATTATTATGAGGATATTGCAGCAGATCCAAGTGGTTCTGGAACTAACGTGTTGCGGATCTCTGCAAACGGTTTTACTTTTGACATCTCGCAGACCTATGATGTGAGAGTAGTATTCAAACAAGCACGCATTGATAATGACGGTGACTTCTGGAATAAGGGCGAGAATTACTTCAAAACATGGGCAGGACCCCAAGGGAAGGAAATTCATTATAATCATTGGGCTCAATGGTCTGGAGAAGATGTTTATTACATCTATGATACTTATGGCCCTGGTAGTGGATATGATGCTTTGATTTATGTTGGCAGAATGGTAAAAACAGGGACATTGCATATCCGAATTGAAACCTGGGACGACGATGGAATTGGTGACGACCATCTGAATGCAGATCTTGATGTTACTTTTGCAGTCTCATCAGCTGCTGGAAGTTATTATTGGGATAGAGGTGATGCTGCCTACTGGTTAGAGATCAGGATTTCTTGAGGTTGTTGTTAGCAATCTTCTTTTCTTTTTTATCTTCTTTTACCGTAGGTAGGTAATCCAACGGACTTCTCGTTTTTATCCTCGGATTTAGTGGAGAGACCGTGCTGGGATGGACGATGTCACAGCAAAGCTTGAAAGCAATTGCATCACCGATGCAATGACTTGATTGGTAAGTCAAGGATGGCTCCCCTTAACTATTTAGTTACCTCGTATTGTTCACGTGGCAGCAGTTTTCTATTTTTTGACAATTTCTGGTCGAATTTGTTCCTTGTTGTTCGTCAAATGATATCAATGATGAATTTTCTCTTTTCATTCCTATTTGATTTGCTATTAATTTGTCATCCCTCTATATATCATCCCTCTATTAAATGATGCATGGCAGGGAATTATTAGAAGCATGTGAATTTAAGTAGTTAGGCATATTTATAAGTCAATCTTTTAAATTTCCTTGCTGTTGTTTTATTGATGGATTTAGTTCTCTTTCTTCTTCTGAATGATTTTGTTGATGATGTGTAATTCAGCTAATATAATGGTGGAAGTGGTGAGCAAAAAATGATATTCGAGATAAGAAGAAAGCTCTTGGCAATAATCATCATGATCGTCATGTTCACGTTCGTAATGGGCTTTGATGGGAGTTCTTCTGTGTATACCAGGGCTAATAATGAAGAGGATTTGTCGGCATTATCTACCCAGATCTCTGGAAAGGATCAGTTTATGGCTCATTTACTAGAACAGTCAGCTGGATCATCGTTAAACACGACATCAAATAGCCTCCAATGGTCTTGGTCCACTCCAATAGGCTTAACATCAAACAGTTCTGCGGCAGCCGCTGATGTCGATTTAGATGGACAACTAGAAATCGTCATTGGTTCTAAAAATGGTAGCTTGTTAGTGATCTCAGCTCTTGATGGCCAGATTGAAAACGAGTTTATTGTGAACTCATCTATTGAGAGTTCACCAAGTTTGGGAAAGATAATGAGTGACCAGAATGTTGACATTGTCTTTGGAAGTGGCAATGGCATTCTCTACTTGTTAAATGGGAAAAATCTTAGTGTATTATGGAGCAACGATTATGGAGACTCGATGTGGTCTACTCCAGTTGTGGATGATTTAAATGCAGATGGTATTCCAGAAATCATTTTTACAATAACACAAGGAGTTATTGGTAAGATTTTTGCCGTTGATGGAAGGAATGGAGATGTCGTGTGGCAACATTCTTTTAATTCAACTTCTGACCCGTTTGAATCGTCTCCAGCAGTGGCAGATTTAAATTTAGACGGCATTGATGATGTAGTTGTCGGTGGAAATGACGGAATCATTCGTGCTTTGAATGGAAATGATGGTTCCTTGTTATGGAAATTTAATACTGGAGCCGGGGATGCCGATGCTTCACCACTCATTACTCATATTAACTCAGACGATTATCCTGATGTCATTTTCGGTGCTAATGATGGTATGATTTGGGCGATATCGGGAATGGATGGTTCTGTAATATGGTTTACAAAAACTGTCCCAATTTATAGGTTAGATTGCCCAGCCGTGGCGGATTTGAATAATGACGGTGATCTAGAGGTCATTATTGGCGGTGGTTATGGCGAGACAACTTATCTTTACGTGTTAAATATTAACAATGGCTCAATTATTTGGACTTACAGTTCTCAAGGTGATTCCGTGGCAAGTCCAACAGTAGCTGATATGAATGGTGATGGGTTCTTGGATGTCATCATCACAGAACCCGTGTTTGGAGGAATTGTCGTGTTGTCTGGAACCAATGGCTCATTACTTGCGAATTTCGTGCCTGCCTCAGGTGTTCAAAGTTCTCCCATAATAGTAGATTCAGATTCCGATGGACATCTCGAGATCATTGTTACTGCTGATTTGGGAACGTTGATGTCTTTTGAATATTCAGAGATTGGTACTAGAGTATTTTGGCAAGGATTTAGTGGGGATCAATATTTCCATCGGACTAAAAGATATCTCGTGGGACGTCATATTAGTCACGCGCCCATTTACATCAATGGAAACTCGGAATTTTATTCCCAAGCTACTTTAGAAGGCTGGCCAGGAGATGGATCTCCCTCAAATCCTTACGTCATAGAATACTTGGACATTACTGGAAATGTTCCCAGCAGCGGTCTCATTGTCATTCAAAATACAGATGTACACTTTGTCATTCGAGATTGCATCATTCACGATAATCAAGGACGTGATGGCGCGGGAATCATTCTTCAAAACGTATCAAATGCAAGAATTTCAAACGTCAAGATTTTTAACACGAATGGAACCGGAATCCTAATCTTTGACTTCAATCTCGCTCCGAGTCATAACAATGTAATTGAATATAGTGAAGTATATAATAATGCAGCCGCATTCTCGACCTGGAATAGCTATGATAACTTGATTCAGCATAATATTTTTCATGATAGCTTGACAGCAGACATCGTGGTATTTAATGAGAATTCGAGACGCAATGTTTTTCAAAATAACATCTTGTACCATACGCCTTATTGTACGATGTGTACATTCAAAAGTGTCCAGAACATCATCCAGAATAACACGTTTTATTATAGTAGTTTAGATTTAGGAGAAGGAAGTAATGAGAACATCGTGCAATATAATGCTTTCTTGTATACTAACGAAGGATTAAGAATTTGGTCATCAAACAACGTGATTCGTCGTAACACGTTCATCAAGGCCTCTAGTTATGCTCTTCGTCTTCATGGGGGTTCCCAGAATAACATCATCAAAGAAAATAACTTCATCAGCAATGGAGTGAACTTGGCATCCTATAATTCTAAGCAAGCAATTGACCAAGGTCTCAACAATACTTTTGATGGAAATTATTGGGATGACTTGGTTCATCCTGATGATGATGGTAACGGTATTGTAGATTTGCCATACTTGATAGATCCTTATGAATCGAATAAAGATAACCATCCACGGGCGTATCCTCTCAGAAATCCAGTGTTGGATCACATTATGACGGAGCATATTGTTCTTTATCCAATGGGAATTGAACGATTAAGTGGGGTGATAACCATCAGGTGGAGACCTGCCTTTGATTCGCATTATCACGACATCAATTATATCATTTACTATAGCCAAGATGGAGGGATCTCATGGAATTTCTTAGCAGAATGTTATAATGTTTCTTTTTATGACTGGGACAGTACTACTGTCGAAAATGGAGATAGCTACAAGCTTCGAATCGTCGGTACGGATGGAAATTTTCAAGTTGTTGCCTATTCAAACGGAAAATTTAGCATCAATAATCCGAGATCTTCAGCCACTGTCAGTTCTAGTTCTACGATTCAGAATGATACAAACAGTACAACATCATCTGTCATCCTAGTGACGGTATATACGCCATCAGGATCTTTTTTACTATCGTTGGCCGTGATGCTGGTGGTTACTTTAAGTAGAATCTGGTTACGGCCACGTGGTAAAAGGACAAGTGACACTCATTTCTAATTGAGTTTTATCGTTTTCTCTCTTTTTTATCTTCAGTTTTTCTGATCAGCCCGATGTTTCTGTCACGAGCGGGTTCAAGGTCGTGTCATCACGTTAATCGCTTCGTGAGGACCTCTCCCCGTGATGCGAGGATAAAACACGAGGTCTCGTGGG
>JAJRXH010000716.1 GCA_024276395.1 archaeon | reverse complement strand
TTTTTCATTTTCGGCTGAGAAGAAATAGAGCGATGAAAGTTATTCAGAGATCTTTTGTGGATCGCGAGAGTTATTCAGTTATCCCTTTCTTTTAAAAAAGAGTTTTTAAATGACAACCTGTTCCTTTAAAATCTTCGAGGACAAGTGAATAACTCTCATTGAAAATTATGGGAGAATGGAAAGTGAAGCTAAGTCCTCCGTGGGATGTGAGGATCATCGTGATCGTGAGTATCACGATACCAGTTGTCATGTGAAGAAACGATGATTTTTTGTGTTAGGTACGACTGAAACTGCACGAGTCGTCCAATCTCGCCCAATGAATCCGTTTCAACAAATGAGTTGGATGCTGTTGTTTCATTAAAGACCATGGAGCGAGTCTGCTGAATAACATCGATGATTGTCGGATAAGTGCCACGATGATACAAGTACATTGACAGCCAGTAGAATAACACGAGAAAAATGATTAACACTAATTGATCTATCAGAATCGTCCTTGTCAATGAGGAGATCAATAGTACAACTAAGCTTAGACTTCCGATCATGAATGGAAGGAAATATTTCTCTCTTATTGATAACGACATCAGTAAGGATTCCGTATTTCGCTTCTCTGGAGGAAGATCGAGGTATCGCCTAAAGATCTCCGAACCGTACCATCGATCAATCATTTTATCTATGATGAAAAATGAAGGCACGTAGAAAAATAACGTGAATGCATTACCGCCAATGATGACCCGAATGGTATTAGCCAAGTCATAACGCAGATCTCCGAGAATGATGACTGCTATGATGAGGATGGTCGTGAGCACTGCCGCCCATGGAAACCAAATCCAAAGAGAAAGTTTCTTATTGTGCATAAACTGTCGTGCATAAAATTCCCAGTTTGTAGGATCTGTTTCGATTCCACGAACGGCACGTTGCATCTTTTGCAAGTAATATTCACGGTAACTATATTCAATCACATTAACTAAAAGACCAAGAATGAGAAGAAGATCTGCTCCCTTTCGCGCATCTTCAATTGATACAAGCCCCAACCGACTGGTAATAAGCATCCCTATGAAACCCTTCGTTCTGTCAAGGGCCTGTCGCACATGATTGCTGAATATTCAAGTTCTTTTGAAGACCTCCTTCACATTGCTAGAAGCATCAATGAAACAGTTTCTTCTTTATCTGAATCAACAACAACCATATTCGATACCGTGAGTCACATAAGTCTTTCTTTCTCGCAAATTCAAGAAAATCTTCGTGATTATCGGCAGGAGGTGCTTTCTTTTTCACGACAGATTAGGTAATTGCTGCTTACCCTACATATCTTGTCTTTGAACGCTCACATAGAAGCTGCACGAGGAGGTATTCCACGTAGCAGTGGACAACATGGATCATTTACCGTGATTGCAGAGATGGTTCACGATATTGCTAAAAGGGTTGCCACTCTCAATCAAGAACTTCAAGAATCACTAGAAACATTTCAAGTTACCATTTATGAGGGTATTGATGAAGTTACGAAACGAATGGAGTCAAGTACTGAGGTCATCAAGGAGTTTTCCTCGCGATTTGAAGAGACAGCAGCGTCTGTTGAAGAAGAAACAGCGATTATTATGAAACTTCAAGAAGAGTTGGAAGAACTTGTTAAGGTGACAGAATCCTTGAGAAAGCGTGCTGTTGTGATTCATTCCCTTCCATCGGCAGAATCTTGAAGTTTGATGCCGTCACGAGTGTATGGAGCATCCTTAATTTTTTCTTTTCTTTTCTTCCGTGAATCAAGCTTGTCCGACACTAACCAGTCTTGACATTCAAGAGATGCTGCCTATAAAGAAAGCATGTTGGTAAAAGATAGAAAGAAGGTTGGATGTTTTCAATCGTCTATCTTCTCCTGTTTTACTTTCAAGAAGGCCATCTTGTTAATGTGCAAGGAATGTGACATCCCATTTTTTGAGATGATGAGATATTTTTTCGATTGTAAGCGTTTAGCCATTCTTGATGCCGTTGACTTGGAGATGTTAAGGGCCATGGCGACTTCCTGCTGCGTGCATCCTGGATTCAGAAGAACATGATGTAAGAAATCTTGCTCTTTTTTTGGTATGAACTTGACAATCTCGTGAAAGAGCTCACGAAACTCACTGTCCATGGTAGCATCTTTCATGGCCCATTCGATCGTGGGATATTCTGCGATTTTTCTTGATTCCCCCCCACGCATCTTTTTTAGCAAGTGCTTGGCCTTTTTCTTGATGAAATGGTTGTCTGGGAGTTGCCTAATGATCAGTACTCCGATCATCCCGATCAATGAGAAGACTGTTGCTATGAGTCCTATTACAGTTAGATGGGGGTTCCCAAAATTGTTTTGATCATTCATCATTCCAGTAATGGTGACATTGACGGATAACATTTCTGTTGAACGATTTGTGGAAACAAGAATGACTCCTGAAAAGAGTCTTGCTTCCATTTTTGATAAACTAAGTAAGATAGTTTTTTTGGCATGCGCTTTGAGAATGAAAGAACGTCCACTGGCTTGAAGCCATTGAGGAAGTTGTAACTTGATGTTGACAGCATTTAGGGCGACGTTAGTGAAAGTTAGAGTAATATGCTGAGTTATATCGGTGAGTATGGCGTTGATTCGTCTTGGCAAGATTAATAATTCATTTATTGCTTGTTTTGTGTTATAGACAGACAAAGTAGTGTTGAAGTTCACCGTGAGAGAAAATGACCACGTCAAAACCAGAAAACCTTCGGAATCTACTTGCAAGTTATCTGGATTGGAAGATGCGTTGAAGAAAATGATGTCGGGAAATAATCTGACCTTCACGTATTGAAAGGGAATCTCGCGCTGAAATTCCCACCATAAGGGAATTCTCACTGGACCAACTTCTCGTTGCAAGGGAACCGTTCCAGATATTCCGATATAAAAGATTTCTGAAGGGAATAAACTCCGATTAAAGGATAAAGATAACAGACTAGAGTTGTTTAATTCTGAGATGGAAAAAGTCACCTTGATGTCGTCTTTTGAATCTTTAATTGTTAATATGCTGAAATTTCTAGGAAAGGATATTGAATCCTGAAGTAATGGGATGGTGCCCCCAACATACTTGATGACCATTGCCACGTGGTAATACGACGGGAAGACAGATACGGTCACGTTGGTTTCAGGCGTGAATGTTTCTGCCATGGGTGCTGCTGGGAGAGATTGTATGTTTTCATTTAGATGTGCTTTCCAAGGTGTCTTGAATGATGTCTGATCCACCTCTTTCAGTTGATAGGCCGATGATGTTTCATTTACATTCGTCATTGATGTTTTAGTTCTGAGAGTCCTACTGAATTCCGGAGACAGTGAGGTCATTTGGATGTTAACACTGGAGAACATTAGAGATGGAAGTAGAATGGAGACAAGCAAGAAGATGGTATTGGAGATGATGGGTTGTGGTGATGCGTGAGACACTAATGCTGTTCCTCCTTCCTAATTCATGATGAGGTAGGGAATCGAGATTATATAAGGAATGTGACCACGTGAAGAGCTGACCACTTGATCTGTCGGACGGCAAATTTACCGCTGGAATTCATTAGATACATTTTTGACACTGACAGATATTAGAAAATAAATAGAAAATAAAAAGTGAAGTAAAGGTAAAAAAGGGAAGTGTGAATGACCTAGGGATACACGTAAATTTCCGTGACAGTTGCCGTAGCATCGTTAAGAGTCACGAAGACATACGCATAAGTATAGTCACTTGGTCGAAAGTAATAATAAGAGATCTGCCAATCACCCAGATAGTATGAAAGAAATACCTCGTGTGCTGGGTATGAAGATGTGAAATTGATCACTTCTGGTAACTTTTTCGTGATGTTTAGGACATTCTCGGGATATAAGGTTGGTATGAGTATTGGATCTTCCCTCATGGTTGAGATGACTGATTGGGATGAATCATTGATCGTGATGAATACCCAAGCCTCAATCAGCACGTCAGAAGAAACCCAAATCGTCCACGTCTTGGCAAGTTTCAATGTACTTCCTTCCTCATCTACTGGTTCAGTGATCGTGTTTCCAATGGTACCATTGTTGACTTCATTGTAATAATCTGTGTAATAATATATCCAGGTAGATACGTGTCCATAGGGAGCATACGTGTCGTTAAATTGTTGATACACACTTAAGTTGGCCAACAAATCACGGACTTCGCTCAATCGCATCGTCGGTCGAAGCTCTTCACTTACGGTCTGACTTTCCAATTCAATGATATTGAGATTGGTATCATTAATTATGGCCCAAAGATAACCCATGCTAGTCCAAGTAGGGCTTAATGATAGGTACCAGGTGCCAATAAAGGGGTCAAATGCAAGATATGCGGATGTTTCTTCCATTTCCTCGATGAATTGCCGAATGCTCGTGTCATTGTTTGTTAATTCAGTCAACAATTCTGCCATCGAGCGTGAAGGCTGGCGTGCTTCTTCTGTCATCACGAGGCTAGCATCCTCGTCTGCTAACGCTACTTTGAGATAATCGAATTTCCAGAAGTACAAGCTCACGATTCCATCTGGTAGAGTCATAGAAGAAGAGTCATCTTGAAGAAGAAAAGATTCTTTGTTCTTTCCGTCCAGAGAACTTGAGATCAATTCTTTTTCGGGGGCATTAATTAGCATGTTGCTTGTTTTGGATGAAGTCACGTGCTTTTTATCTGCAATTGGATTTGCAGGGAGTCCGGTAACCTCTGATGCTGGATAATAGAAATAAGGTGGCCATGCTTGGAATTCGAACCACCATTGAATGGAGATGCTACCATCAGATGCGTGCAGTATTTTCAAATAATGATCCTCGTTAATGAGACTCGTGTTTTTGTTTCTTTCCATGAACGATTTCGTGATGTTCAAGTCATTAATAACTGGTAGCATTTCTTCGGGAACATGTTGAACGGCTGAGTAGTTGTAATAGTTTGTAAATGTCTCCGAGATTCTGGAAGCATCATCTGAGATTAGTGTCGTCAACCAGTAAGTGTAAGAATACCAAATTGCCGAGTTCATGTCGTTTTCGCTGCTAGGGACAGCAGGTTCTAGGTCATTATTAAAGCTAGGTGTCGTCGTGGGATTTGATTCTGGTGAGTTGTTCCTTGCTTCGTCGATCCAGAGTGTTGGCCATCCCAGGAAGTACACGTACCACGTATCCTCTCCATCAAACCATATCCACGCATCCATCATCGTGCGATTGAATGCTTGCATGAAATCACTGGTGAACACATCATCATTGATGAGATCAATGATCTTTTCTATCGTAAGATCTGCATTGGGCCACTCAAGATAAACAGATTCTCCTTGTACCACGTATACTTGGATGATCTCGCGTCTTTCGTCCTTTATCATTATGTATGCCCAATCATCCCAATTTTCAATCATGTAAAAATCAACATGCCAAAATTCACCATCAAAGAATGCATATTCTTGATATTCAGGATTTGACTCAAGAAATTGGGCAACACGTGGATAACTTTTTGCTAAACTGAGCACTTCTGTCTCATTCATTTTGCTAGTGACACTGGTAGATGCCTCGACAATGGTGCTTGCTAGTGTCCCAAGTGATTCTGTCCCACTCGCTTGTTCTATGTAGACTCCCAAGTTTCCTTCTTCATTGTTACCCCCACGATACCATGGGAATGTTCCCATTTGCATGAAAATTCTGGCATCAAAACTAGGTATCCAAGTAGCATCATTTGTATTTTCTCCTTTTCCTCCATTTGGTCCTTCATTCCCTTTCCAGAAAAGATGAAACGTGTCATTCATTGATATTAAAGATCCTATACCAATCATGCCCACCAAAATCACGCTTATGATGACCATGGTCATCATTTTTATCTTATGGCGGGAAATCGTTCCAAATAACTTGAAATTTACTTTTTTTTCATCATTTTTCATGAGATCATCACCTCATTCATCAAGTAGTCATGTTATTTCCATTGGCTTGCCTTGTGTGGTGTTGTTATCGGAATGTTGTTCTTCGCCTTGATTCTTTGATTCACATGATGTGTATGGTATTTATCCTATCTTAGTTAGCTGGTTACTTTTTCTTCGATAATCGAGCATGGTAATGGATTAAAGAAAGGCAAACCACTGGTGTTCATGTTAACGTCGTGATGAAACAGCCCATCAAGTTATTGTTTCATCTTGTTTCTGGTGAGAGTTGCCGGAGTTTCATCGCTGTTTCAGACAGTAATTTTCATCATTTTGGTATTTCATCTTTCATTACTTGGTAAAATAACGATGTTCTTCCAATTGCTGTCCCTTTGTGATGGTTTTCATTAAATTTTATTGAATTTTTCCCAGAGTTTTTTCGTCATTAGACAGAGCACCTTGCGTGTCACAGAACACGGTTCCTCTCTCTTGATGTGAAGAATGCACGACAAAAAATATCTTTTCCTGATCTATCTTTATGAGATGGAATCGGGATTGGATGGAATGGAGATGAGATTTTTTAGGAATCTTTTTAATGAAAGAGGAACTATACCACATAGTCTCCATCCCCCACTACCATTTAAACCCCAATGTCATCAATTCTAATCTACATTTACATTGCGTGTCTCATTAAAAGGATGGTGCAAGCTTCAACGGTGACTTGTTGCATTCCTTTCATGTTTCGAAAGCTTGACTCTTGATTAATTAAGCACCTAAACTGATAAAAAGAGCTTGGTTAGGTCATTTCTCGGTAACTCGTACTTGTGACCGATAACGGATTTATTGCACCACTTCCATGGCTAAAATGCGTCGTTGGATCATTACAAGAGCGGATGATGATCAATTTGGAGATGAACATGATGAAACACGGGAAACATCTGGTTCCCATGTTTGTTGGCGATCCCAATTTCCTCGGAAAATGGAAGTGGAAAGGAGTTTTCATGTATTCTTTCCCACGTGTTGTTCAACACGTTCATCATTAAACGAATGAGAAAATGTTGATAGGTTAAATAATCGTAGGGTAGGTGATAAAGAAATTGATTTGGAAAAAAAAATTAACTTTTGTCTTTTTGGCTTCGTTATTGCTATTGAGCGTGATGAGTGTCATGGCTGTTGCTAATGGCATTGTTGTTGATAATTCCAAAGAAACAGGGTCATCTTTAACATCTTTTGATGCTAATGACATTGTCACGAAAGAAAAGGACACGAGTGTTCTTGAGATGAATACCACGACAATGGGCACGACCATCACGTGGTCAAACTGGTATTTTAGTGATCAAGATCGTGATGGACTTAATGACACTGTTGATGTTAGCTATGATCTTTCTTTTAATACCACGACGAGTCTAAACGTGTCGTTCCTCGTGAATGTTTATTTTTTGAATGGCACTTTGGTTGATTCCCTGACATTCTTTCTCACTGCCAGCGGGGGATATGCCTATCACTGGTTCCAGTGGCGCGCTCCTTATAGTGCTGATTACTGGTTCAAGGTCTTCATTTACGTGAATGGGAAGTTGGATGTAACAGATGAAGCCTATTGGTATGGCGCCGATGCTTTCACACCAGCGCCTCTTTATTCATCATGGTGGTTCAGTGATCAAGATTATGATGGACTTAACGATACGGTCTCTGCTGGATTAGATCTTTATTTCCTGGGAATTAATGGTAGTTTGAATGTACAGGTGTTCGTGGATATCTTCCTTTATGATCAGAGTTATGGTAATTGGTTATTTTACACGCAGTTATATTATAATTTCACGGTGTTCGATCTTCATTACTACCATTGGTTTGAATGGCACGCACCCGTGAGTGGTGACTACTGGTTTAATGTTACCGTGCTTGCAGATGGTACATTTCATGCGGATGATGCGATGACTTGGTATGGTGCCGATGCTTTCATTCCACCGCCTTTTACATCCGATTGGTATTATCATGACGATGATTACGATGGGATTAATGATTCAGTTACTGGAGATTACGAAATCTATGTGAATGCTTCTCTACCAGCAAACGTGAGCATCATCGTCGATCTCTATTTCTGGAATGCTGGCTGGCAATACAACACGACCTTCTGGACTGACCTTACCTCCTCTTGGGAATATGCCTATTGGAGTTTTTATTGGCAAGCTCCTTCGCCTGGTGACTATCTCTTTAACGTGACAATATACGTGGATGGTAGTTTTAGGGGATCAGAATCTGTTTACTTCTATGGTGCTGATAAGTATGAACCTCCTCTAATCTATTCGAGCTGGAATGCAACGGATCTTAATGGAAATGGACTTACCGATACGATTGAAGCCAACTTTGATGTTTACTTTTCATCAAACCTCACAGAGGACGTGACTGTTTGGGTTGATGTTTACTATCATGATGCAAATAATACCATTCTTTGGTATTATAGTGCCCTTAGTTTCAACGAGACCATCGTAAATGGGAATCTCTCTTTCTTGCTCATTTGGAGTGCACCTTTTGTCGCTAATTTTACCTTTGATGTCTATATTAGTTTCCCAGACGGTAGAATGCTCTGGTTAGATTTATTCACGTGGCAGACACAAGAATCTTATTACACCGTGAATGTGTCATATTATTGGAACGCTTTTGACCAGGATGGTGATGGATATAATGATACCCTATCCGTAACGATTGATATCATCAGCAATTCCAGCCAAACACTCTATCTTCAATTATACGTGGACATATATTATTGGAATGCGACCATTGGTAATATGACTTACTATGACACTCTGTTCTTCAATGTTACGATCTCTGGCGGTTATGATAGCATCACGTTTCAGTGGCATCCCCCATTTGCTGGTGATTTTGGATTCGAGCTTACCTTGAATGTCAATGCCACTATCTTATGGAGTGATTATTTCATTTGGTATGGTGCCAATCCTTATTCACCCATGTATACCATCGATTACATGAACTACTTCTGGGATCTTCTCGATTCAGACTTTGATGGTCTTAATGATACCTTCATTGCAGATTACGAGATTCAAGTTTCGCCTCGTAATGATCTTCCAGTATCCTTCATCGTGGATATCTATTATCAACAACCTGGTGTCAATGCGTCTTGGAATCGTGTTGATTCCCTTAATTTTAGCTTCACGGCGTTCAATGGACTAATATTCCAGAATATTTCTTGGCAAGCCCCATTTAACGGTACTTATCGGTTCGATATCGTCGTGTTTTCCAATGGTTACTTGATTTATAATCAATCATTGACGTGGGCAAATGTTTTCAGTCCTAAAATACCAAATTCTTGGTATCAACTTTACTCTTGGAAAGAAGATCAAGATCAAGACAATTACTTTGATACCGCTGTCATTGCCGTGGATCTTCATGGATCAAATATTAGGACAACCGTGGATGTTCTTGCCATCGTTACTGTCACGGATATTCAATACAATAACAAGGTTGATTCGTTTAACGTGACCTTGCACTTTACATTCCTTGGACTACCAGATGAAATTGTGCAACAACGCATCACGTGGCACGCTCCTTATTCGGGTGACTTTAACATTAACGTGCAATTCATTGCCTTGTCTTCTGGGACCTTAACCGTTTCCAAGGACTTCGCGTTCTTTGCATTAAATGGCTTTCAAGGAGGATTACCACCAACAACGACAACCACTGTACCTCCAAGCAACAATACCACGACATCAATAGGTGACAATCAAACGAACTCAACTACCACGCTACCACCAGCACCAACGACGGTATTGACACCTGGATTCACTACGACTTCCTTGATGTTCCTATTGTCATTGGGTATTGTAGCATCAATCCTACGACAACGTCAAAAACATGTTGCGAGTCGTGTCTAATTATTATAGATTAGCCATCAACTCTTCTTTTTCTTTTTTTTCTGAACCATATTTTCTCCCGATACATGTTGAAACTCTACAGTATCTATCTTTTTCCCTTTTTTTCTGATGATGTCGTCATATATATAATATTGTTTCCCTTCAATGGATTCATTCATCGTTATGAATCCGTCTTACGACTTTTTTCTAGCTTGAGATGACACGGAAAGTTTTTAATCTCTTGAGATGTCCTGGTAATTTGAAAATTCGGGTTTATTTTACCAGATAACATGTAAAGATCGTGTTATTTACACTTTCGTTCTCGATTATGATAATAGATGCATTCCTAATGATTTCAACTTCAGAGTGGAAGATACAATAAAACCGAGCCGTTTTCTGTTGACAAAAGGATTGAGTAGATGAAGATGACTGTTAGTATTAACTTGAAAGGGCTTGAAATTGTTGAAAAAAGGGAAATCTTTCTTGGGCTGATGGAAAGTAAATCCATCAAGAAAGGAACACGGATGATAAAAGCTGGCAGACGGAAAATCCTTCAATGGTTTGCTGTTTTCCTTCTTTTGTCAATGTTTGCTCCTCCCTTACTGGGAATGATGTCAAGAGAGGTCGCCTCTGGCATTTCTCATGATATTATCAACGGCCATCATTCACGTGATGCAATTCCATCCCAATTTGGTGGTGTTGACCAACAGCACGTTCTCTCACGTTCAGCCCTGTTTTCTGGTGTTTCTCGTGATGTTAGAAATGTGAAAGAAGGTAATTTTGTTTCTACTCGTTGGGATGAAGTCAGCCGATCTAGTAGTAGATCTTCTCAAGTAGAACTATCGAAAATATCTGGCAGAGCACCGGTCCAAGGGTCAACCTTTTCATTAAATCTAACTAAGTTGCTTGAGAGAGACTTGAAGATCATTGATGCAAATGGGAACAAAATTGCTGATTCATTGGAACAAAAAATTGCTCGATTTTCGACTACCATTCCCTCATTGGAAAGCACTTCTATGACAACAAGTAATGCAATGGATACAGGCTTGAATTTATCATCCGCGTCCCTAAATCAGCGCATCGGCATCATCGTCATGGCTAATTCTCCATCTTTTGAACAAGATTTGCAGTGTTTCTTTCAACATGGTGGACTAATCACACATGTTTGGAACAGTCCTAGTGATGCCGTGAATGGCTTTAGTGGCAGCATTCCCATTGCTAACTTTTCGTCATTTGCCTCTGGCTTGAGTTCACGAATTGAGCTGATTGAGGAAAATGTTCCAGCCATTAGATACTCTGATGTGGCGACTCATTTAACGATGGTACGAACGTACGTGTGGGATACTCTGGGATATACAGGAGATCCTAATATGTCGGTTGCCGTGCTTGACACGGGCATTGATGACTCTCATGTTGCCTTCAGTCCTGGATACGGTGATCTCAACTGGAGCAAGAAAATCATTGGGTGGCACGACTCCACGGCAGATGCGACTACCACACCTGAAGACTATGGTGGCCATGGTTCTCATGTTGCCGGAATCATTGCAGCCAATGAATATAATGATACCTATTCTAATGGTCGGATCAAAACCACGTGGACCATCAAGTATAACCCGGGCGGCGCAGCTTCTGGTTTCTTTTCTTATTACCTTTGGATTAATAGAACCGGTACGATTGACATTAATTACGTGTGGAATGCAGCTAGTGGAAGTACCGGTACGGGGACTGAATTACGGCTGTACGATCCATCAGGAACCTTAGTTGCACAGGACACGAGTGGTAGTACTAACATGACCGTGAGTTACACGGTTACTTCTAGTTCGAGTTTTGGCTATTGGAGAGTGGCTCTGGGAGTGTCGTGGGGAACCACTGGAGGCGATCTCTACATCTCCTCGCTTAATCGTTATCCTTATCCGGATCCCGCGGATGGACATGCGAGATTTTCTGGCGTGGCACCCGATGTCAAGTTAGTGGGTGTTAAAATCTTCGACCGGACCGGAACAGGAGGCTCTGCTGAGGTTGTTGATGCCTTCAATTGGGTGCAAAACAATAAAGAAACTTATCACATTACCATTGCTTCGGGGTCATTTGGTTTTTCTTCGACCGTGGCAAGCGTAGATCTAGCAGCCTCGTCACTCGTGAACTCTGGAGTGGTCGTGGTCATCGCTGCTGGTAATGACGGACAAGGTAAAAACTCCATTTTCACGCCCGCACAGGTGGATGGAGTCATTACCGTGGCAGCTACTGATGACTTCGATCGCATCACGAGTTATTCGTCCGAAGGCCCTGGGGCGACATCTAATACTACCAAGCCAGATATTGCCGCACCTGGTGGTGAAAGTACTCAAGGGGCCATTCTTCAAGTGGATACGAATGATAATGATGCCGACGGTGGTTTAACAGATCAACAATCTGATGATCTCACGAACATGCAAGGTACATCCATGGCCACTCCATTCGTATCCGGTGCAGCTGCGCTGCTCATTCAAGCAATGGGTGGTTATGCATCGTGGAGTTTTGGTTCGGCAACGATGCCTTTCAAAGTGAAGCAATTACTCTTGATGACAGCTAACGAGATTTATCTTGATGATCGTGGAGGAAAAGATGCTGTCGAGGGATATGGAAGAATCAATCCTTATGCGGCAATTGAGGCTGTCTTGTATTCCTATGCTATCGGAACTACAACAAGTGTTTTCCTTAGCAATGCATTAGGTGAAAGGAAAGTTTGGGCACGACAAGTTAGCTTGAATGCGGGGAACATCTATACTTTTGAATTAGAAGTGCCAAGCAATGCTGACTATGATTTGTTCTTGTATAATCCTAATCCCGATCAATTCGGCGAACCAGTCATCGCAGCAAAATCAACAAATTTTGCACGAGGTGGAAAGGAATATCTAAGTTATTCGCCAAGCTTATCAGGGACTTATTACCTCGTGATCAAGACTTCCTTTACTAACGAAGGAGAAGGTAACTTTATCCTCAAGTCTTCAGTAATCACCTCCACCGAAGCTCCCATTGTCTCCATTGTCTCACCAACGAAAGATACTAAAATCAGTGGAAACATGCTCATCCAAGTCAACGCCACGGATGCGGATCTTGCTGGTGTATTTGTGAAAATTGGTATTGGAGGCTGGATTGACATCACGAATTCTTATAACTCGAGTACGGGTTACTATGAACTGCAATATAACTCGACAGCTCTTCCAGATGCAAATCACACCTTTTTTGCGAGGGCGGTGGACACTCAAGGGAACATCGTGTATGACGTGGTTACTAATTTTCACGTCGATAATTACAATCAACCGATCTTGCTCGTGGATGATGATAATGGGGCGACCTATGAAAACTATTATAAAAGAGCATTGAAAAGACTCGGATTTTATCCAGAAATGGGCTTTGATTACTGGAACGTGCAATCTTCCGGCTCACCAAGTGCCACCCTTTTGAAACAGTACCAAGTAGTCATTTGGTACACGTCAAATGACTATCAGACTACCTTGACTGCCACGGATGAAAGCAACTTGCAGGCTTATCTTGATAATGGTGGATTTTTGTGGATCTCGGGTCAAGATATTGGCTACGATATTGGAGGAACCAGTACTTTCTATCAGAATTACTTGCATGCTGTTTATGAAAATGACGATACGAATGGTCGTTACGTTGCGGGCGTGAGCGGAACATTGTTCGACGGCGTCGTTTATTACATTGGCGGAGGATCTGGTGGCGGAAATAATGCCTTTCCAGATGATGTGAGTGCTGGAACAGGTGCCAACATCATTTTCTACTATGATAATGATCCGACATTAGGTGGTGGTGTTAGTTATTCAGGAACTTACAAGGTCATTTACTTGGCATTTAACTGGGAATCAATGGATGATGAGGTAGATCGTGTAAATAGCCTGAATCGATCTATTTTATGGTTTGGACTTGATGAACCACCTAACCAAGCATTTACGAATTATCCTCAAAACGGAAGTCTTGTTACAGCAAGTTTTTCCATTAATTGGACAGCAAGTGACGATAATGGTATTTTAGGGGTGAAAATATTTAGAGATGGTCAGTATCTGACAACAACTACATCCAGTTCGGTCTCACTTACTAATGAACCAGCTGGTTGGCACGTGTATCGGATATCTGCCTTTGATGTCTCTTCACAGGTCAAGGATACGGTGCTAGTTCTAAGAGTGGATTCAGCACCCCCTAACATCACCTTAATAGATCCTCAAAACTCTCCAATTTTAAATTCAGGCGTCACTATTGACCTTGATGTTTCCGATGATATATCTTTGAATCAAGTCTTGTACAGCTGGGACGGCGGTGCGAACCAGACGTTGTCATCGCCATATGACGTGACGTTGATCACGCCAGACGGCCAGCACGTGCTGGGGGTGTACGCGCAAGATGCGGCGGGCAACTGGAAGAAAGAGACGTACGTGTTCACGACGGATGACACGGCGCCATCAATCACGCTGGTATCGCCCTCGAACGGGAGCGTGCGGCCTTCGGGCACGGTGATCGCCCTGTCGATCTCGGATGCCAATGGCCTGCAGCAGGTG
>JAJRXH010000715.1 GCA_024276395.1 archaeon | reverse complement strand
GTCTTTCTTTTAATCCCACTGAGGCTTTCAGCACACGGTTCTCTTTCAACTTTATTTATATTTCGTTATTACGTTAGTTATCATGAGTTGAGTCGCAATGCTTGTAGGTATCATTTTTGATTACGATGGTACAGCTGCGAATACAGTTCCGTGGTTTCATCAACAACTTCAACACGTGCTGGCAACGCAATTCGGAATTAGAAGCGATACTGATCTAATCAAGAGCAAAATGCAACAGTGTTTGGCAAAAATGCCTTCTGATACGAGTAATGCTAGAAAATACCTGCTCAAGGCCTGGTATCATGTTGGAAGGAGTTTTGGCCTTGGTATTTTGAGAAGTTGTTGGCTAGTATACAAAACTGGGCGGCACGTGCTTGAAACAAAGGAAATGCCATCAATGACAGAAGGTCTACCCGAATTACCTGAATGGTGCCATCAACAAGGCACTAGGTGTGCAATGGTTTCGCTTTCATCAGAAAGACGCGTCACTAGATTCCTGGAGCATCATGGCATCAAGGATTTCTTTGATGTCGTGCTTACAAAAAAATATGTTGGCAAGAATAAGATCAAGGCTTTCACCTACGTGATCCGTAAGTGGAAGGCTGACGTCTCATCCGTCATTGCTGTAGGCGATCTTCCCGGTGACGCAATTGCTGCTAGAAAAGTGGGGCTCGTTCCCTACCTAATTAGTACAGGATTTGCCTCACGCGAACAATTAATTCAATCCCAACAAGCTCCAGTTGTAAGAAACTTCAAGGAGTTGTTGGGGATCTTGAAAGAGAAAATATGAAAGAAAGGCCAATTTTCAGAGTTTCAGTGACATGTCAACATGCAAATTAAAATTAATTAGTAGACATCAATTCACGAAAATGTCGATAAAAAATCAATTCTTACAGATTTTTCCTTCCTCTTCGATTCATTCACGTTTTTCTGTTGTCCGTGAAATCCAAGGTTATCTCTTCTTGGGATGGTGAACTTTCAGTAGGCTTGTTATCCTCGACTATTCTTCCATCTTCCATGCGGAGGATGCGCATGAAGGGCTCAAATATTTCAGGATCATGAGTAACGATTACGATGGTTTTATCATGTACCACATTAAGATACACGAGAAGATCTTTTATTTTCCTTCCGTTCACGGTATCCAAGTCACCTGTCGGTTCATCACCAAGAAGAATCTTCGGATCATTAGCTAAGGCTCGCGCTATCGCTATTCGTTGCTGTTCTCCACCACTCATCTCGTGAGGATAATGATGAGCACGATGATCCATTTGCACGAGTTGAAGAAGTTCTAGTGCACGTTTTTCCCTTTGATCTCTTTTCACGCCAGCTAATAGCATGGGAAGTTCAACATTTTCCATGGCTGTCAACGTGGAGTGAAGGTTATAAAATTGGAAAACGAAGCCTAATTCGTGCCTACGGATGATGCTGGCTTTCTCATCGCCTAGAGAATGAATATCCTCTCCAAAAATGAAAACGTTACCCCTTGTTGGAGGTTCAAGACCAGCGATGACGTTCAAGAGAGTGGACTTTCCAGAACCCGATGGCCCCATGATGACCACGAATTCTCCCGACTTTATTTCTAAATTAATTCCAGAGAGAGCGTGAACTTCTGAATCTCCCAAGACGTAGGTCTTGTGAAGCTCAACCAATTTTAAAGCTATCATTTCGTCTTTGGACATCCTATTTCCTCCAAGCTATCTAATCAACCGGATATAACCTTAGGTGATCTTCATGTACTTCTAATTTCACGTGTCGGTGAATCCGTAGCTTGCTCAACACTTCTTCAGGTAATCGTAAGTTACCACGCGCATCAATGTAGAGAAGTTCTTCTCTTCTCGCAGCCAATTGACGTTCGATTTCCACGCTAGGAACACCAGCACTAATCATTGATTCCACATCAATTTCACTCCCCTTAACTGTGCGATGCATACTGACGATGCGACCGTCACGGATGCGGAGGGCACGATCAGTTCTGTTGGCAAAACGGTAATCGTGTGTAACGATCACGAAAGT
>JAJRXH010000714.1 GCA_024276395.1 archaeon | reverse complement strand
ACGAAGCGATTAACGTGATGACACGACCTTGAACCCACGCGTGACAGAAACATCGGGCTGATCAGAAAAACTGAAGATAAAAAAGAGAGAAAATAAAAAGAAGGATGTTATCATTTTTTGCTCATTTGTCATCCATTAAAAGGAGAGGAGTCCCATGTAATGAAAGACGAACAGCAAGAAGATGATGAGAAAGCCGATTATGGTACTAAGGATCATGTAGAGATTGAGCGTGTCATTGTCATTGATGAATCCCAGGTCCATGTTAGCAAACACGAAACCCAAGACAAGAAAGAGGATGATGACGATGACTCCATGTGATGCCCAGTGGTGTCCAGTTAATAACGTGACTATGTCCTTAAAGTCTGGGCTGAATTCCTTGAGCACGACTATGATAGCACTTATGATTGATACCACGGCATATGTGAGAAAGATTAGTTAGTTTTAAATGCTAAAAAAATATGCAATCTCTAATTTGTCTTGTTTTCTCTATTGGGGGGAATATTTAATAATTGATTTTAATTATGGAAAAGAAGTTCAGTTTAGCATTGTTGTTCGTGAACTTCTATCCAAGCATCGTTGTATTCCATATAGTATCCTCTTACCGTCCTCGGAAGCCTAGGGAATACCAATGAAAGTCTGCCAAAGTGTATTATTAAGAAAGAAGTATACGACTCATTTAATGATACCTTTTCCACGGCGACAATTTTGCTCGAAAGAAATCATAAAAAGAGATGGATGATGAGTGAATGATCATCAATATCACGTGGGTTTGAAACCCTTGATATCGAGTAAAGATCCATTCTTTTGTTCATTCCAGACAGCTTTAACACGTAATCCGACATATAATTCATCAACATCGATGAGATGGTGCAGAAATAGAGTGTCAGTGTCGTCAATGTTAATTAGTGCGAGAATGACTGGCTCAGATAATGGTTTACCTTCGACATCTTGGAATACTTCCGTGAAACTCACGACAGTACCGGTGTCTGGAACGGCGAAATAATCCGTCAGTTCGGCAAAGCAGCATTCACAATACATTCTTGGTGGAAGATACACGTGACTGTCTTCACAGTCCTTGCAGTCTTTGCAGGCAACTGCCACGAGCTTGTTTTCTTTGAGTCCCTCGAAGAATTTTTCGCCAGCAATGCCTGCCGTGTATCGATAATAATTAGTATCTAGTATTCCCTTCACGTGTCTCGTGGGTGTATCATGATCAATTCTCATGAATGGTAACATCGTGCATGTACCTCCGTTATTTTCTTTGATGTCCTATTTTAGGGGCTTGAAATATTTTATGTCCGTGATGGCCCCCGTGCGTTCACTTTCTTTTTTCCACACAGCTTTCACGCGCATGCCAATTTTAACTTCGTTAGGATCGACCTCGGATACGAGGTGAAGAATTCCCATCTCATCATTCGTAGTTCCATCAATAGCAATTACAGCTGGTATTTGTGGCTCTTTTAGACGTGATGCGTCGGTTGCAATATAACAGATGGAAAAGGTGATGATGGTCCCAGTATCTTGCAATTCAATAAATCGCTGCATCGGTGCGAAACACCATTCACAGAAAATGCGGGGAGGTATGACTTTTCGGCCACACTTACCACATTCACTGCCTATTAACTTTCCTTCTTTTAGTCCTTTGAAATAACGTGAGATCGCTATTCCAGTGCTCCATTGATATTCGAAAACGGGACGTTCTTCAACGCTTAGGACCTTTCCACCATCAAAATCTTCTCTCTTGATGTAAGTTCCACGAAATTGGAGGTTATTATTGTCATTCATCCTTTTCTCAACTCCTCAACAATTTTTAGCCTCTCCCTTTAGGAGCGCATCACGACCACGGTTCCAACTTGCATGAGATCACCCCATGCTTGTGCGACACCAGTTCTCACGTCCTTGGGGATCTGGCGCTTTCCAGCTTCACCTCGTAATTGCCAAAAGAGTTCACATACTTTCATTAGTCCAGCAGCAGCAATGGGATTTCCGACTCCCAGGAGGCCACCAGACGGACAGATTGGGAGGTCACCATCTCGTTCGGTTTGGCCTTCAGCGGTCAACTTTGGGGCTTCACCCTTCTTGCATAGTAATAGCCCTTCCATGTGATGCAATTCCTTGTAGTTGAAGGGATCATAAGGCTCAGCGAAATCGATTTGCTTGGGAGGATTGTCAATTCCAGCCATTTTATAGGCCATTCGAGCAGCATATTCGACGTACTTGGGATAATAAAGGTCTCTATTTGTCCAATATGCCGTATCTAAGTTCCAACCAACACCATCAATCCAAACTGGACTGTCAGTCAACTTTTTAGCTACTTTCTCGCTTGCCAATACCACCGCGGCGGCGCCGTCACTAGGTGGAGAAATGTCTAATCGCTGGACTGGATAAGCCAGTACTTCAGAATTAAGCACGTCTTCAACGGTGATTTTTGCAGCTAATTGTGCAGACGGGTGATCTAATGCGTTGCGCTTGTTCTTGACGGAAACAAGAGCGATTTGCTCCTTGGGAATGTCGTGTTTTTCCATGTAGCGTCTCATTTCCAAGGCAAAAATCCAAACGAGATTTGGCCCTAATGGTCGTTCTGTCATGTTATCGAAAATGTGAAGAAAGGCTCCCTGTGGATGTGGTAAGCATGAACTCATTTTTTCTTCAGCTACCACGAGTACAATGTCGGCTAGTCCACTGGCAACGTGATACCATCCTTGTAAGATGCTAAATACACCCGTACCGCCGCCCACGTATCCTCTCATTGTCGGACGGTTGACACCACCACTACCATCGATCATGTATTCACCGTTCATGTGAATGCCGTCAAAAGCATCTGGTGCTGTGGTCGCCACGACCGCATCAACATCTTTTCTCGTGATGCCAGCGGTTTCTAGAGCTGCTTTTGCAGCATAATATGATAGTTCCTTAGGGGTTTCCTTCGCTCTTCTTACAAATTTCGTGATTCCAGCACCAACAACAGCAACTCTTCTCTTGATGTTCATCTTAATTTGCCTCCAAATAACTTCTTTTTCACGTTCAACTTTCTTCTACTCTTGATTGGATAAGATTGCCATGGCTCCAGTGTCCGTGGGCACTCCTCTCCAGGATAAGGCCAATCCAGTTTCCACGTCGGATAATTGTCGTGTTCCTGCAAGACCACGTAGTTGTAACACGAGTTCAGCAATTCTCACGAGGCCATTATTTTCGTAGGTATTTCCCACGCCCAGCACGCCACCAGATACGTTGACTGGTGTTGCACCATCAGGATCTAATTCTCCTAACAAGGCAGCGTTTCCAGCCTCTCCAGGAGCATACACGCCAATAGCCTCGAGATGTTGGAGTTCCTTGTAGGCGTACGTGTCGTCTATCTCGAAGAGGTCGATCTGATCCATGGGGTTCTTGATTTTTGCTTGACGATAAGCCTTTTCGGCACATAAATAAGCATAAGTGGCTGTCGTCCAATCGCGCGTGTCCAGGTTTGGGGTGCCAGTGGCCCAAGAAAGGCCTCTTATCCAGATTGGATCTCGTCCCTCGCGTTTTGCAAATTTTGCATTGGCTAAGACTAAAACTACTGCACCATCTGCTGGTTTTGCAATTTCGAGGTCACGTAATGGAGTGGAGACCATTTCGGAATCAAGGACCGAATCAAGGTCTAGATGCATTCCATAAGCAGCATTTGGATTTGATAGGGCATTATGATGGTTTTTGACGCTTATTCGTGCGATTGCCTCATCAGGCGTGCCAGTAACCTCTTGGTACATTCGTTTTTCTAAAGCAGCCACGTAATGAGGTGTTACCTTGAAGGGTCTTGTGTAATGAGGATCAAACGCAAAATTCATGATGAGTCCATGAGTTAGGATGTCTGATGCCTTGCTATGTGCTTCAACTACCACGGTATCAAAGAGTCCACTGGCGATTTGCATGTATGCTGCTGCTAGTCCTTGAATGCCATCTCCAGAGATGGTGTGCATTGGTTTTAACACGCTTCCTAGCTGATCAGGAGTATATTCATCGAAAATGGCGGTACCTTCGTGATAGTCTTCGGCACACGTCACGAAAGCATCGATTTCTTCACGAGGATCCGTGATGTTGGCGTCTTCGTAGGCCTTCACGGCTGCAAGATACATCAATTCTTTATAGGATAGTTCTTTTATTTCAGAACGAAAACCTTCGATTCCAATACCAATGATAGCTACGGGTTCCATATTTCTTTCACCGCCTCGAATGATCTGAAAAAGTCACTAAAAAAGAGAAATCTCTCGAAAGAAGACTCTACAAGAACAGATAAAACTACAGAATTAAAAAATTTGTGATGTTTTATTATGAGGAGTATGAGGATTATTTTACCAATCTGATAAAATGGGGATTTCACAAGATTTATTTTTCAGGAAAATACTTAATTAGAAATCAAAAAAGTGCTAAAGGTGTGATGTTGTCTTTTCAAGGTAACCTCCGAAACATCTCGGGTTGAACATCTAGCACCAGTTATTTCCATCTCCATCATTTTAGTGGTTTCTTCTGCTCACGATTTCGGTTGAAGTAAGGTTCCCACGTATTTTACCTCAGAAATTCCGCGAAATTCATCAACAAGATGCTTGATTGTTGTTGGATTACCTTCCACGGCTACAATTTCTAGACATTCCTTCTTGTTAATGTGAAGGTGAGTGGAATATAGCACTATTTCATGGTGTTGATGTTGAAGCTGTTGGATTGCTTCTTCGGTGGTAATTTCAGCGCGATAGCGCACCAAAAGCACTCCACAAACTGTCCTTGCCTTTAAGAGAGTGTTCTCACTTGAGAAATAATCCATGAGGAGTTGTTGGATGAACTGGGAGCGATTCCTCATGTTCAATCGTTTCAGTTCGGCATCCAAAAGATCACTTAGGAATCGAGGCAAGGAAATGGTGATGGGTTTTCGAGTGGCTTTCTGTTGCGGGAGAGTCTGACGTTCATTTCCCATCATCATGGCACCTATATTTCTAACTCTTACTAGATTCCGAGTATCCTTGATCTACCCGCCATTGTATGACAATATTTATAAATGTTGTCACACCAAAGTTTGCGTGTTCAGGCTGAAGTTCAGAAAGTTGTTTTCAATCGCTTGAAAAGAGAAAGGAGGTTTAAAAGTTGCACATCCTCGATGGTTGGCTCTCATTACCAGTGGTGGTCGTGACTTGGTTCATCACGTTGCCCGTGTTCATCATCAGCGTTCATCATATCCGTAAGGATTTTAATGAACTCAAGTTCGTACAAATGGGAGTAATGGGTGCCGTCATTTTCGTGGCACAAATGTTCAATTTTCCCGTGGGCCCAGGTATTTCTGGCCATCTCGTTGGAGCTGCTCTGGCTACCATCGTCTTGGGGCCTCAAGCCGCTATGTTGGTACTTGCAGCAGTATTAAGCATTCAGGCACTGTTATTTTCTGATGGAGGAATCCTAGTTTTAGGTGCAAACATCTTTAACATGAGCATTACTGGTGCACTTTTCACCCATCAATTGCAGAAAATGCTGGAACGACTCATCAAGGAAAAACGGCTACTTCCGACCGTGACAGGCTTGGTTGGTGGAATTACTGCTGTCGTTTTTTCATCGTTATTTGCTGGGTTAGAATTATGGCTATCTGGAAACATTGATGCCTCGGGAATGGCACTCATCATTGCTTGGCACGTTGTCATTGGAGCGGCTGAAGGAATCATCACCCTGGGAATCATCCGCTACCTTCAAATCATTGAATTTCCCTTGCCAATGGAAGAAAAGGCTACTACAGTGGAGGGCTGAACATGGAGATGGAGATTGAAGGGATGAACGTCGCATCAAGAAGAGATGAAACTGCTCGAGAAGAGCCTCTCTCTTTCAAGACCAAGACGCTCTATGGAATTGTGGCCTTGATCACCATTCTCATGGGGTTGGCTCTTTTTGCATCTTCAGCTCCCGATGGCTTGTCTTACGTGAGTGAAAACGTGTACGGTCTTCAAGGGGAAAGTTTTCGACTGGGATTGATGGATGATTATGACTTCCTGGGAATTGGAGGACCATTGGGAACGATCTTTTCAGCAATCATTGGTGCCATCGTGATTTTCATCGTGTTTCTCGTTCCCATCGTGATTTATCGAACGATTAAAAAAGAAAAAAGGCAAGTTAAATGAAGTGATGATCGTGGGCAAGGGACATGCGCATCACCATCTTTCACGTGATTTTGGCGTAGATGTTCGACGAGTGAATGCTGACACGCGATCGAAATTATTAATCGTTACCTTGAGCGTTCTCACCATTACTCAATTTCAAACACTCGTGCCTTTTTTTCTTTTCATTCCTTTTTTCATCCTAATTTTATTTTCTTTTCGACCACGGATGAAAAACGTTTTTAAGAAAGTGCTTCCCCTTCTTCCCTTGATTGTTTCAGTCTCACTATTGTCCGTAATGGCTCATGAAGCACGATTCATTGTAAAACAAGGATTTTTCACGACATCGTGGACAAATGTGACTTATGGTCTCTACTTGGGTGTTAGGACACTCCTGATTGTCATTCTCGTGCTGTCCCTGGTCGAGTCAGAAGCCTCATTCCACGAAATCATTTATGCTCTAGAAGACTTACATGTTCCTAAATTTTTCACTTCCTTGATGTTTTTCATCTTTCATTACATTGAAGTATTGTACAGGGATGTCTTGGTCATGAAAGAGGCAGCTGCCAATCGTAGTCATGGAAATACTTTTGGATTGAATCTTTACACGTATCGCACGATTTCTTACATGATTGGGGGTCTACTTGCCCGAAGTCTCGTGAATGCACGAACCATTGCCGATGTTCTCATCATCAAGAATTTTCAAGGAAATTTTCCTCATGATCCCAAGCCGTTCCAAAAAAAGATGCTTTTTCAGCTGTTTTTTCTTTCCGTGATAAGTTCATTCTTGCTCTTGCTCATTTCACCTTGGTACTTCGTGATTCTAAATGTAGTCGGAGGTTCTTGAGAGTGGATAAACGACCCGTCATCATTGCCAAGGATTTAACTTTTTCTTATACGCAGAAGGGAAAAAACGTCCTCAAGAACATCAACCTAGAGATATTTGAAGGTGATTTCACTGTCATTGCCGGGCCAAATGGTTCTGGTAAAACGACGTTAGTCAAGCACTTTAACGGACTTTTACTCCCCACTTCTGGAGAAATAATCGTCGAAGGTATCACTTTAACTAAAAAGAATCAAAAGAAGATTCAGCAACTAGTAGGGTTAGTCTTCCAAAACCCAGATGATCAGCTTTTTTTCCCCATTGTTGAACAAGATGTTGCCTTTGGTCCACGAAATGTCGGGTTATCTAAGGAGGAAATCGAAAAAAAAGTTACTCATGCTCTTGAAGAAGCAGGAGTTGAGCACTTGCGGAAAAGACCCATTTTCAATTTATCTTTCGGTGAGAAAAAGAAGGTGGCCTTTGCAGGCATTCTTGCATTAGATCCTAAGGTCGTGATCCTCGATGAACCAACGCTAGGGATTGATCCCTGGGCTAAACCTAACATGATTAGAACCATTAAGAACTTTCGTCCTCATCATACCGTCGTGGTCGTCACGCATGATTTTGACGTGATGAAAGCTGCAGACAGAATCATTCTGCTGTGGGAAGGCGAGGTTGTAGGCATCTTTGATTCATTTGAGGAATTCTTGAATTCTAAGTACGTGACATCACTCAAGGAAGACTTGTTTTTTGAAAACTCATGACTGTGAGAGTTTCCGAAATTTTAGTCAGTGAGAACTTATTGTCGTTCTTCCACATTATCTAATTGCTCATGGTAGGGGTGATGAGTTTCATTCATTAAACAATGGAAGTCAATTTCTTGTTTTGACTTTTTAATATCTGCTTGATTTATTGATTAATTATGACAAATAACAGTAAGAAGGGATTTTCCTCCCATCAAAGGTGTGATCATTGTTAATTTGGGAGTTATTTACTTGTCTTTAGAGAATTTAATGGAAGGTATCAGTTCTTGGAAGTTGTTTCAAGGGAAGTAGAGAAATGAATGACTTTGGTTAATTTTTTTTTGAAGAAATTCTTGACTTTTTACAGCATGTCATTCTGCTTAAAAAAGGAAGACCTACATTGAATCGTAGGGAAGACCTCATTTAGCATCATGAGGGAATTCATGCATCCCTTTCAATTTCATTCAGTTAGATGATGGTGATGATACAGTGGAAAAGTTGACGACAAGAAAACCATTAATTGATCTAGAAACGAACGTGTTATTGATTAGAATAGCAGCTGTCTTATTAGTCATTCAGAATGCATTTTTCTTGTACGGACTGTATGAGTT
>JAJRXH010000713.1 GCA_024276395.1 archaeon | reverse complement strand
ATTAATAAAAGAATTACAAAACAAAAGATCGCTAATACTGTAGAGATTTGTCATCGATATGGTCTTAGCGTGACAAGCGCATGGATGATTGGATTACCGTATCAAACAGAAGAGGATGTCGAGAAGGATATCGAGTTTGCGAAAATGTTGAACACTGAACACACTGCTTGGAGCATTCTTACTCCCTATCCAGGAACCGATATCTACCAGAATGCCAGTAATTACGGCATCGAAATACTATCCAGAGATTGGGAAAAGTACACGGGTAATGATGTAGTCATTCAGACTCGCTGGCTCTCAAAAAAACAAATACTACAACTTCGATTAAAATGGAAAGCAACATTTCAATAAAATTCCGAATCGCCATGATAGGAGATATGAGAGATGCACATGCATCCTATCGGAAAGCAAGTAGTATTAGAAGTTGATAAGATCTCGAAATATTATCACCAAGTCATGTTTACTTCAAAGAAAAAACGAGAAAGCTGCAGAAAGGTTCTTGATTCCATATCTTTTAAGGTTCACGAGGGTGAGATCATAGGGCTGATTGGACCCAATGGCGAGGGAAAAACGACTTTACTTAAAATAATTAGCGGACAACTCAAACCATCGGCTGGAGCAGTACGCATTTTTGGGTCGGATGGAATTAATGATCTAAAACGGAACACGACAATAATTACGGGCAATGGGTGGCTCGGCTTATCGGTATTTGCCACGGTAGAGGAAAATCTGTATTTTTTTGCTAAGGCTTGTGGTTTGTCTAGAGTTGAAGCAAAACGGAAGGTAAAAGAAGCCTTGAACGATTTAGACTTAATCGATTACCAGAAAGAATTTCCAAGAAACTTGAGTTCTGGCTTGCGACAAAGAGTGCTGTTGGCACGAGCTTTGATTCTCACCACGCCCATCCTCATTCTCGATGAACCAACCAGTAATTGTGATTTTGTGGTCCGTTCCATTTTTTACAACTTACTATTAGAAAAAGTCAGAAACACGAGGCAATCTATAATACTATCGTCCCATGGTCTGTTAGAAATAGATGAGATTTGCAATCGTTTTCTATTCCTCAAAAATGGCAAGCGACATCAACGCGTGGACAAGGATGGCGAAAACAACCTTACTCATAACAAGTTTTTTATCCGTGTAAAGTCAGTAGACGACGCATTTTTGAAGTCCATTGATCATTATCAAGGAGTATCTGAATATTTAAGGATCGATAGAGATTCATTCGTCCTGTCCTCTCCACTGTCACCGTCAAAATTCTTGGAAAACGTTCCCTTTTTATCAAACATCATCACGTTTAAGATTGTAAAAAAGTCTCTATATGAACTCTACAAAGAAATCTATTCGAATTGATAAATGATGAATTCCAGAGGCGGTATTATGACCATAAAATTAAAGCATTACATCACTTTACGACTATATTTGGTCTTAACAACAATCAAAAAAGATTTTCAAGCATGGTATCGCTATAAATCATCAATTGTTAGCGATCTCGTGACATTGATAACATCAGGTTTCATCTACGTGTTAATAGCACTGAATCATCCGACAAGGGATTATTCTTTTGCGCAATTCATTCTTGTCGGAGCAGTGTTTAACAACATTTTTATCACCACTGTTGTTGCAACCTATTCAGCAATTAGTGATAGTTATTGGAATAAAAAAATGACATTATTAGTGTCATCAAAGCTTTCCATTGAACTTCATTGCAGTAGCATAGCTTTTTCTCGTTATCTGCGTTCGGTAGCTTATGGAATCATCATTTTTTTGTTTTTAGGGATCATATTACAGATCAAGATCACTTTAACTCTGGATGAGTATCTCTTCCTATTCGGATTAATGATACTAATGTATTTTTGTGCACTGGGAATGGGATTTTTATCGGCGTCAACCTTTCTTGGTCTCAATGCTAAAGCGGGT
>JAJRXH010000712.1 GCA_024276395.1 archaeon | reverse complement strand
TACTCTAATGACCACGCATCTAATCATAAAAGACAGAGAATTACATGTATTTTGTGGTTCATCCGACAAAACTTTCGCATGTTATTACGATTTCTCAACATCACATTGATTTTCATCGTTTAAAAATGTTTCATATTTGATTTATAAAACTTGGAAGTCTTGTGTCATCAGGATCATGATATGTTAAAAGCGAAATTATATTTACTAAATTAATAAGTCCATTTATTAGATGAGGCGTCATCAATATGGTACAGAAATACAGCATCACGATAACAGAATTGATGTGCTGTGATCTTAATCAAAGATCGTGGAATCTGTCGCAGTGAAAGGCCTTCATGATATTTTCTGAATTGAGGAGAAAGAGATCTCAATGGATATCAAGAGGTCGTCAGCAAGGAAAAAAGTGATAAAAAGAGGAAAAGTTTCCTTGGCAGGCGTCATGGAGATGGGAATTTACATGATTGTCTATTGTTTTCACGCTCATTCATGAAAAATGACTCTAGATGCTTTTGTTCTGGGACTCATCAAATGATTACCGGACGTCTCCTCAGTGGGTCATCGGTGCGTATTTGTGACAGAAGCCATTGTTCTTTTGACTTGCCATGCAAGAAGGATTGCTGGCACTTGCATCGTGAAAGAAAAGATGGCCATGAGAGGAAATAGCCTTTTTTCTAAGAAGTAGCCAAATACAGCACCACTTAATAATGAACCCAATCCCATCATGAGATAAAGATAGCCAAATGCCGTTCCTCTCTTTCTTGTGGGAATGATGTGAGGAACTCCAGCACGATAGATGGATTCTTGAGCTGCAAGGACAATTCCGAATGAGACAGAGGCAAAGACTACATTGAGGGTTGTCGGATCCATCAAAAAGATCGAAGGTAGAACTGCCAAAGCGAAAGGTATGATCAAGATTCTATGGCGAATCTTGTCAAACAATATTCCCCAAATAGGTGCCAGGAGGGCATCAATGGCTTGAATCAAGAGATAGAAAGCTGGCACGAGCCAAGCAATCTCTCGTACAGATTCATTAGCAATGAGAAGAAGAATTGAAAAATGCACGAGCCCCACCATGTTTAAAAAGATGGCCATCGAATAGTAGCGAAATGATAGAGGCATTCGTTCACGGTCAACTTGATTTTTTGTCAAGTTCTCTAATTTCTCCATTTTCAGCTCATTTGTCGAAGTTTCTTTCTTGATTACAGACTTAACGTGATCACGAAGAATGGAATATGTTAACAAGAGCACGATGACGAGTAACGAATAAGGGAACAGAAAACCGAGAAAAGCAAGTTGATAATTGCTTGCAGTGAGATACAAAATGAGCATGGCTATTAATGGTCCTAATATAGCACCGGTTTGATCCATCAATTCATGTAAGCCAAAAACTTTACCAGCCACTTCTTTCTTGGTTGATGTTGAAAGGATGAAATCTCTTGCTGGACCTCTAATGCTCTTCCCTAATCTTTCCACGATGAGTAAGAGAAGAGCTAACATCCAATGTCCAGCCAATGCAAGTAGGGGGATCACGATGAGCACGCCATAACCAGTCAGGACAAATGGCCATGGATTTTGCCACTTGTCAGTTAGAGTGCCACTTACCACGCGGAACAGATAGCCAATGAACTCAGAAATTCCCAGCACGACACCTACTAGAAAAGCCGAAGCACCCAACACCTCAAGATAATTGGGAATGATGCCTCTTGCACCTTCATACACGGCATCAGCAATCAAGCTAATCAATCCAAAAAGAAGAATGACTTGAATGGTAGAAATACCTCTCTCAGTAACCTTTTCTTTTTCATGCAACAAGATCTCAACCATCCTTAGATTTCAATGCACTTTTCCCCACGGAGGAGACGCCGATCTCCAAGTCGCCTTGTGTTTACAATCTTTAACATTTTTTTCAAGGCAACTATCGGAAAGTCGTCCTAACATCATATCTCACGCCAATCGTGGAGAACCAGTAATGGTCTAAGCGCACGCCACACTTCCCTTCCCCCATGGGTCGTTTTCCACTTGACGAGATCTCCATGGGAGCAATCATTCACGATGATGTGAGTTTGTCTGAAATTTGGGAGAAATGTGGCAGAAACTTCAATGATTCCATCATTAGGAGCTGATCCAAGCATCTTTCGGAGAAGATTGGGAGTCATTGAGGAAAGAGATTCTTTCACTTGTCCAGCAATGGAAATCCATTTAATGCTTTCTGGCAAGGCATCAAACGTCACGTTTAATTCCTGAATGAACTGACTCGTTTTCGAGAATTGAATGAAGGCTAATGAACCAACCTCAATGGCTTCTTTTTCTATGATTTTTCCCATCAAGGATAAAAATGCCTTGTTTATCCCAAAAAGTGCCTGCAATGGTGTCTCTAGAGGGGTCAACATTGCTCCAAGGTATGATCCTTGATGTGCCGTACCTAACGTAATCACGGTATCAACCCTTCCACGCCCGATGTAGAAATGATCATCCCGATTAAACCCAGAGGGGAGTAACAGGTTCTGAAGAACAGATCGAATGACCAAGCCACCAAGACTGTGACCAATGAAATGCAACTCAAGATCCTTGTCATTCGTGCGTCGAATGATTGCATTTTGGTGATGAAGAAGCTGAAGGAGCACGTATTGATCAAGAGCTTTCTTTCCAAAAGCAGTTGTCTTGATGGGAGATAAAAGATTCGGATGCATCAATAGATTTTTCCCCTTCAAGGAATCATATAGGTCTATGAGAACGATGTGATCAAAGATCTCTTCTTCCTGAAGAACCAAGGCAATCTCTTCCATGTCATTAGGGGAGCAATAAAAACCGTGGATCAAGAAGATTATCTTTTGCAACCGTCAGCCTCCGCCGTACTAGTAAAAATTATAATAATCCAAGTTACTCCACGAGATCTTCATCCTCTTCCTCCTCATCTGCCTCCTCCACGTCAGCGAAATCAACTTCAAAG
>JAJRXH010000711.1 GCA_024276395.1 archaeon | reverse complement strand
ACCGAGAAGAAATGCGACGCGACCGAGAAGAAATGCGACGCGACCGAGAAGAAATGCGACGACGATGGGGAGAAGTAGTCAAGCGACTGGGAACCTTGGTTGAGGAGATGGTTGCGCCGTACATTCCACGAGTCGCACGGAAAATTTTTGGATGTACTGATCTAGAATTCTTTGCAATCCGAGTAAAACGCCGACATCACACAGATCGAAGTCGGCAGCGTGAATTCGATGTCCTCGCTGTTTGTGATGATGTGGTCCTCATTGTCGAGGTGAAAAGCAGCCCTCGGGTTAATGATGTAGATAAGTTTGCAGAGTTCATCAAAAGTGACGAATTCTTCGACTACTTTCCAGAATACCAGAAGAAAAAACTCATCCCTATTTTTGCATCACTATACCTAGATGAAAGCCTCGTAAATTACTTGACAAAAAACAAAATTTTTGCGATGGCCATGGGAGAAGAAACCATGACGGTGCTAAATGCCAATCAAGTCAGAATTCCTTCGAAGTAATGTTATAAATGGTGAAGATTAAGTGGCAAGTGGTGATCGCTGATGCTTAGTTCTCGCGTGTTCATTCAAATTCATCAGTTTTCCATCCGCAAGGGTCTCAAGCCCGTATATATTTCCGAAACCATTAGCACTGCCATCGAAGATCAAGGACAACAGAGAACGGTTCGGGATCTCTTTCCTAATTTTATCATGGGTATCGTTACTCAAGGAGGACTTGGTATCAAGGGATTACATGGGCCTTTTTTCATTAGAGCTGTTCCCGGGTACATGGCACTTTCTCACGTGTGGTTCTTACAAGACAAAAAAAAGACTCTACGTGAAGAAGAGTCTTTTGTCCTACTTACCATCATTTTTCCAGCAGATTTTGACATGTACCTCACGCCAAAAAACAAGACAGAATTAGCCAAGCTCATCGAACATTGGTACGGAGAAATCAAATACGTTGATGAATTAAACACGAAAAAAGGGAAAAACTTCGAGAAAAAAATCCAAGAATGGTTTGACAAGGTTGAAGAATCGGAAAAATTAACCATTACCAGTACGGGAGGAGCCAATACTCTAGGGAACAGCTTGATCCAATTAAACGCCACGCTTAAAAGTAGGAATCTTCATTCACGAATAATGCTATGGTGCAACGGTCAGGTATTAGAAAAACTACTTCCACAAACTTTCTGGTTCTTGGTAGAGAGAGACGCTTACCAGGGCATCCATTTTGAGTTTCATGAGGGAAAAGTCTCTCAAATTACTCTCTCACATCTTGAGATAGTATTTAATTCATCCTTGACTCCAATCAAATCGGAATATTTTGCAGATGCGCATATGTTCGTCCTCATCCCAACTAGAGATGCCAACCTGAACAAGTTATTGGAAAACATTCTCAACTCAATGGAGTGGAAAAACGTAAGAAATTCGTTTTTCATCCTAGATCCCCTAAAAGTAAAGATCGATAAGTACAAAAAGGCAATGGAAAAGATACAGCAACAATATCCCACCCTCAAGTACCGCTTCACTGAACTCCCAATGCACCTTGACCCAAGCGGCTCCTTAATCCCCTATGTTTTGTCAGATTTGCTCGTCGATGTCACCTTTGAATTAGGGAGGAAGAACTAAATTAACATCAGAAATCACGAATGATTGCCAGCTCTCCTACTTTTTTATAGTAAAAGGGACAAAAACTCAATTGAAACTGGCTTGTATCCTCGTCATTCCAGATTCTAAATACACAAGGAGGCAACATCTCTGCTTTCTCCAAAAAAATATCTGAATGCATAAAAGCTGTCGAACAAAAGCTGTCGAACAATTTCGGAAGGAAAAAGACGATTTTTTCAAGAATAGCCCACAAGCACCACTAACCATTGAACAAAAAGACAATTCAAGGGTTTGAAATATACCCAGTTGATCCCAAGTATCGAATCGTGCCTAACCTAGAATGAATTGAAAATCCAGAAATCATTGAAATTCCCACTACAGGAGGAACGGATCAACAATATATCACGTTCGGAAAAATACGTTTTGTCATTGATGGACAAGAATTCGAACTAACCATTTTCAAATCATCAAGCGATGGTCATCTATTTCTACCATTCCGAGACGCTACGACTGGTAAGGAAACACATGGAGCTGGAAGATACGTGGAGGTTGATGTTCCTGATGATGATACGTGCATTGTTGATTTTAATCTGGCGTACAACCCATTTTGCGCCTACAATAACAATTAGATTTGTCCAATGACGCATTTTGAGAACTACATCAACTGTGAAATAAAAGCTGGCGAGAAAGCCTTCAAAACATCTACGTGATCTAGACCCGCGAGAAACGCAAGAGACACGAGAAACAAACGTGTCTGTTTAATTAGATATCTTAGATAAAAAATGAAGAATCCTTAAGAATACAGTAAATTAAGAATCCAGTAAAGTGAAAAAAGAAACAAAAAGAAAAAGGGTTCTTTCGTCGTTTTTATAATCCTTCATACATTTTTATAATCCTTCATACACACCAATATCGTCTATGTAAGCATAGTATGTCGAACTAGCTTGTTGAAATCTTAAGCCAAAGAATGCCAACGTGTTGCCATCAGAAGATGGATTGTATCCACTTAAATCACTCAAATCAATAACGATTCTTACCCAATCATTGCCTACCGTAGCAGTACTGAATGCTTTTCCAGAAACAAATTGACCATTAGTAATGAACTGAACGGCTCTGGTAGCTTGGACAGTACTTCCGGAATACGTTCTGAAGTAAACCCAGGCATCAAGAGTGTTGCCAATATTGGTGGTACTGAATCTAACCCAAAATACTAATACTTTTTTAGAGTTAAAATCAATGGTTTCTGGGGATTTTGTCAAGTCATTGGTCTGTGGATATATACCATTACCGGAATTGACACTCACTGAACTGTCAACTCTCCAGTAATAATAATTCTTATTAGCATCCAACCTTAACCGAATTCCAGTTTGTCCAGAATGTTGTGCATTGCTATCTGTAGTAAGTATCTGCACGCTGCCACCATTACCAGAACTACCAGCCCAATTACCATCAGCATTGTCCACCACAAAGTTTTGGGGATTTTGTGGATCTGTTACCTTGGCATCTAGTAAGTCAGAATCCTGGGTAATGGTAGTGAGTAGGCTTCCCTTGTAACTCACCTCAATGGTGTAGTCAATCTCATTAGGCAGCTGTGCATCAACATCACTGGTCTGATACTTCAAGGTCACGGGATTCGCACCAACCTCGGCGACTGTTGAGGACAAGGTAAATCCAGTCTTCCCAGCTGGGACGGTAAATGCCACCGTGATGTCAGTAACAGCTGCTGGCCCTGTACCCGTGTTGATGACAGTAATCTCAAAACCATCAATGAGGCCATCCCCATTCCGGTCAATTTCATCAACCGATTGCACTTCTAAAACGGTACTTGGCGCCGTTAACAAGTTAAATAGAACAAAAACAGCGACTATTCCGACAACAACGACACCTATCAAGAGGACAACTGCCACGACTGGACTAACAGCTCTTTTCGATTTCAACAACTTTTTCAATATTCGATTCATGATCATTTACCTCCAAAAACTTACGATTTTAAAAGATCAAAAAATTATTTCTTCTTTTAACCAGAGTCGTGCGGGTTTAATCTCTGTATCACATGATTCTCATCCGTCATATATATAGAGGAAAGGGATCATCTCAAATAGGAGGCGAGAGGAAGGAGCACGTTTCTTTCAATGTGGATCACGTCACGTGCTCCATGAGATTAGCATCAGCCGGAGTATTAAAAAGCTTACTCGAGAAGAAGAATCCAACTTTTTACTTTAATTGGAAGATCACTTGAAAGAAAAAATAGTTCAAGCCATCAATTACAGTAGAAAAATCCATGGTAAATCAAAAAAATGATGTAGCAATGAGAATGTAAATCATATATATTCTCCAGATTTCATTCGTCCCGAAAAATGAAAGATGACCATCAATTGTTGATAATATCCTTCAATTTTATCTTTCATTCGAATGTCGTATAAGAGAACCCCAATGAAAGCTAAAACTGTCGATGATGATAGTAACCAGGGCGCTTCACCAATGACTGAAGAAATAAAAAGAACTGGAGACACTTGCGTCACGCCAACATCGAAAAGAATCCTAGTTTTATTTTCTAAGGCAACTTGAAGAATCATGAGAAAGAAAAATGTTGAAAAGGTAAGAAATGCCTGAGCCAATAATTGAGCTACTAGATATTTCTTGTGATATGTAACGTGAAAAATAAAGCCTAGAATGAAAATAAGTGGAATGCACAAGATGAAGATAAACCCCATGGGAAAACCAATGGTTGGAGAAATGACCACTGATTGAAAAAACAAACTTATCGACAAGTAATCAATGATTGAGCCCTCAAACCATTGAAAATGCATTAATGGGAGAAATAAAGCAAGAAACGTTATGAAAAGGCTGCCTAATGAATGGAGCTGAACAAGCCTAAACTTCGTGATTTCTTTTGATGTAAATTTAGCTGCTTCCAACAAGTTATTCGGAATGGAATTCTCAAGTTCTTTTTTGGATGAAGTGTCAGATTGCAACATTCAATCACACCAATTCACGATTCTTTGTAAAGATCCACGCTAACTCATCAAGCTTTCTATCTCCTAAAAAGAAATGACATTAAACGTCCTTTTAAAGGTAATGTAAAGTGCCAAAGCAATCATTTGACTGACCGTCAATAATAAAATGAAAGAGAACTTGGCGACACTTGAATGACGACTTCTTCATCGACCTTAGGACAGTTAATGGTCAAGGGAAGTTGAATTCGCATGATGTAATCAGTAACACTTGGTAGCTTTTCATGATGATTCTCCCTTGAGAACGGTTCGAGTAGTTTTCTTTCTGATGAAATGAGTGAATCATGTAGCTTAAGCAACAAGATGACCGTGTTTGTGTTTACATCCACGATATTCGCCAGAACTCTTGCAAGAAAGTGATTCTTCTTGTTAATGTTCTGATCACTCTTCCTCACGAGTGTAACAAGAGATGGCCTCACGTGAATCGCCCTGGGTCTTAATTGGTTCGAATGTTGCCCCTTCTTTTCAAAAGTGTCCAGAGGAAGAAACAACGTACCAAAAGTTACTGTCACCAAAAGTTTTCTTTCTTTAACGTCTTTCACGACATCTAAAACTGGATACACGTTTTTAAGATCTAGAATTCTAACGACCGTCAACGAATTGGGGTACAATGTCACCCCAATGGGTGAACCTTCTTGTAACACCTTTCCTTCGTTCATTATGACAATGGTATCAGCAAGGATTTTCGCTTCATTAAGATCGTGCGTGACCATAATGGTCGTGATACCAAACTCACGTTGAATGTCCTTGATGT
>JAJRXH010000710.1 GCA_024276395.1 archaeon | reverse complement strand
TTTCCTTCTTTCATTATGCTTCTTACAAATTCTAATGTAATATTTTCATCGGTCATGCTCACTTTCACATCCCTCAAAGATCTTTAGTCTATTATAATAGGAAAGACTTTTGGGTTTTTCCTATTTATGAGAGTTTCAAGAGTTCCTTTTCTTTAATGCTATTTTAAACAATGATCTTTTTACCTTAAATAATCCAATGAGAGGTAAATAACTCTCTTAATTTTATTGTAGGTTTGGAATGGAAAGAATTGTATAAGGCTTGCACATATCTCCATCATCACCTCCGCTGCTCTTGAAAGTAGAATTGGCTCCATGTTGTAAAATTTTACTCATTACTTTGAAATTCATAAACGCATTTTTTTCTCATTTTTTTCAATATGAATCAGTTAACATAAATCATCCCAATTTTTAAAAGGCTGCTAGTTAAAGTCATCGCAAATTAGATCATTATACAAGGAATTTAATTTTGATACAGCTTGCAGAAAAATAAATTTAGACTATTCTAAATGATTGCTGCAAAAATCACGTGTTTTTCAGTTTATTCATGCTCAGGTTATTCACGCGAGGATCTATCATCGATGATTCTCGGTCAATTATTAAAACTGCAGTGTAATTTCTCTAGTGGATGAATCGACAATTTTCTCGAATGAAGCACATCCAGGAGAGTTACTCACTGGTACTTGGTTTATTTAATGAAAAAGGTTTTCATTTAAAAGCTCTATCTAAAAGGAAGGGATCACTGAATAACTCTCAAATAAGATTTTTAGACATTTCCAAAAGAAGATAGCGAAACACGTGTTTTTCTCCATTCATTCATGCAAGAAGCTCAATTTTTCGACGAATCTCCATCAATTGATGAAAAATCAGATTTGCGGTGAGTTATTCACTTAGTCCTTGAAGCATTTGAATGGGCAAGCCAATCTTTAAAAGCATCTTTTAAATGAAAGGGATGACTGAATATTTGTCGTTCCAATGACTCTTAAATGACGATCTGCTCGGACGGTGAATGCCTCCTCGTGATCCAAAAAAAATATTTAATCGATTTAATCCTCGTATTATGATTGAAAAGAACGAAAGTTTCGAAAACTCCTAGCAAAGACTTGATCAAGAGCTTTTTGTCGTTGCCCGGTTAGACGAAACCATTTTTTGCAGAGTTAATTGTAGATTAAGGATGCTTTCTCTTGGAATTTCAGGATTTTTCAATTGATCCAGTGAATCTTGCCCAAGAATGTAATCTCAAGACAACTATATAAACGCGTGTTTTGATTACTAGTATCGACGGAATACAAAGTACTTTCAATTTTAATTGGTTGGAATATTAAAAGAGTAAAATATAATTATGGTCGAGAGACGATGTTCTTGCTTCATCATCAATTAACACCCATCACGACATTAGCATTCATCGGCTCCATTTTCCTATTCTTGGCTGCAATTTTTCTTGTTATTTTCTATCTAAAGACAAGAATAACATGCGTGTTGTTGTTCATTGCAGTAGCCGAATGGTTGTTATGGTGTTTTGCTTTTTCAATGGTTCTGATTTACTCATTAGATTCCACGGTATCAAAGTCCACAATAATGACCATTTATCTCGTTGCTTTAACGAGTAGCCGTGCTGCACTCTTAATTTGGTTCATCATCTTTCAATTATTGCAATCATCTCGGCAACAAATGCTGCATCTCTTTTTCCATGGGATTTTAGCCGTGCTTCTGGGCGTGTCTGTTGGTTATGGATGGCAAACGGTGAATTTTTCCCGGTCAGGAGATCACTGGGTGATCATCTATGATCCCATTGGGGCGTTATTATTGGTCATCACCTACGGGTTGTTCGTGATTTATCAAATGGTGCTTTATTACATCCGAATAGCTGAGAAAGAGGTATTAAAACGAAAATTTCAATTTTCACGAGATTTCATGGAAAAATGCTTAGCTTTAGGTTACTTCATTTCATTCTTCCTTGCCATTTTTGCCTTCCTTTTTGCCAGGTCAGAAAGTACGGCTCTTGTTTCCACGACTTGGATTTTTTTTGGTGGATTGAGTCAACTTCTTCTTGCCTTATCTATCATTGCTTATCCACGTTCTATGATCTTTGGACATGTCGTTTTGTATGAAATGGGTGTGTATTCTGCATCAGATGGCTTAACCATTTTCCATGTGACACCAAAACCAGATGTCGTCCATCAAGAAGATCTATTAACAGTCGCTCTAAAGGGTATGGAGCAAGTAGTTTCGAGCCTCATTGGAGCAAAAAAACCGATGACTACCATGGGATTTGGTGATCGAGCTATCATTTTGTTCAAGATAGATAACCATTACTTTTACGCCATCGTGAACGAACCTAATTACATTGCAAGGGACATTACTGCGGGTTTAGCTCTTAAATGGAAGTCCATTTATCATTCATTGGATGACAAGACACCACATCTTCTGGCAGAATGGGAGGAGGTTCAAGAGTTTATTGTCTCTCTTGAAAACTTGGTACGACATTATTTGAGTTAATGGAAAGTTATTATTTATTACTTATCATGCGTGCCAGTGCACTGGTGTGAGTCAAGGTCCGTGAACGTGATCTTTTCATCCCTTGAGCTCCCGTCATTAATGGTACCGACTGGAGAGGGAACAATGATTTCGAAACGGGTGGAATGAAATCACGGGTAATGAGGCCTCGTTGCTATCGAATTACGCCATTACGGGTGTCACTCCTCATAGTGCTGAAATCACTCCTCACGCGTTGATGCCCCGTTCACTGCCCGTGCACTCAAGATTCTCCCATTCACATTCATTATTATGAGATGAACCACTCCACATCTCGAAGTACTGGCACGTCTTAAGCGTACTTGCCTTCTTTAAGGATGGTGAGATAAGATATCTAAATTGGAAGAAAAAAACAAGAGGATAATGATGAATGATGAAACAATGATACTATACTCTTTCTGTGTTGAATTTTCAATATTTTTTTAGCCTTTACGCATATCCTTTCGTGAGCTGGTTTAATCCATTGGCTAGTTGGACTAGCTCATTAAGTCGGTTTTCTAGTTCTTCAATACCACTTACCGCTTCTTCGGCCATTGCAGAAATTTCTTCTGTTTGACTTGCAATGTTGCTGGTGTCGGTATTGATGACCTCACTAGCATTCACGAGTTCATTCATCGTGGATAATACTTGCTGCTTGAATAGAGTGGATGTTTTGAGGAATTGTTGATAGATTGATGCTATGTTTTCAGAAAACTCGCCAATTTGCTTGGTTATGGCAAGAAAACCTCCAGATTCGCTTGATTGTAATCTACTAGCCTCTAATGTCACGTTGAACGTGAGAATTCTAATCATTCGTGTTGCCTCAAGCATTTTTTGCGTTAAATTCATTTCATCACGTTCCATTTCTCGTAGTTTTCTTTGTAAAAGGTTGACTACCTCTTGGGTACGTGAGATTAATGTTGAAATTTCTTGAGTATTTTTTGTTAAGTCATTGACAGAGTTTGAGACTTCCATGGTCATTTGTCTGAGTTCTTCATATGAAATTTGGAATTGACGGGTGCTTTCCGTGACGATTTCGCTGGCTTTCTTAATTTCTGAAACCATTGCTGAAATGCGCTGCATTAGTGCTTCATGCAAGATGGTAAGTGTCACTAGGTCATCAGTAGATACTATTGGAAGTTGCTTGCTTAGATCAACTTTTTCCATCAAGACCATCTCTAGTAATCCTTCAATGAGTTTGTTAAACTTGCGCGAGTTAGATCGATAATAAAGGTAAAAACTCAAGTAAGCTAGTGAAATGAAGCCACTGATGGCGATTATCTTGACTGGCGTGTGGCTTCCTTTTTGGAGGTGCTCATATGACAAGAGCACCGCGAATCCATATACGTTGGCGAATCCTACGATGACGAGTTTCGACCATACTGATAGTGTCGAATGCCAAAGATCTAAGTTGCTCAGCATAACTTGGCGAAGTTCCTCGATCTCGCCAAGATAGGTTCTTGTTACCAAGTAGTCAGCCATTACGAAAGTGATAGCAAATACAATTGAAGTATAAGCTGTGGATTTCAAGAAAAAGTTGGTGAGGAGAAAGAGATCGGTGATGCCAGAAAGGTAGATTCGAAGAGTGGACATTGATGAACCAATGATGACATTCACTGGCACGTAAGTGAGCTCATAAAGTCTTTTAATTTTTGTAAAAGAGGCCAAATAAAAGGCAGCTTCTCGTCTTGCACCGCTTGCATTTTTCTCGAGAGCGTCTTTCAATTTTTTGGCCATGGGATGGAAGAATGAGATGTTGTAAGCACTCAACACGATGACATAGAGAATGATTAGCAATGCAGATTCTGTTCGGGGCAACTTGGGCACATTAAGAGCATTAGTTCCGAGAATGTCAATTCCAGCAGCGGATAATAGGGCAATGACGCTAAACATGGGAATGATGGAAAAAAACGAAAAGAAAATCGACGCGATGGATGGTTTTGATAAAAATCCTACTAGCAGCTGGTTTTGTTCATTCATCAACCTCAAGTGGCTTGTCATATTTCGATCACTTCACGTTGTGATGGTTATTGCCGTTTTTTGATTAAGTAGTTAACGAATAAGGGTCTCAGAGCATATTTAATGCAGATCGTCTACTTTTGTTTTTTATCATATCTTTTAAAAAGTTAGCTAAATCTTCCATTGATCTTGATAACACGGATCATCCCCGTAGACGTTATCAGAAATCCCAATGCATCCTTGTGGTTCCATCGTAAGGTTTCCGTCCATATTACCTATTTTTAATTATGAGAATCAATGGCATATCTGGTTTCTTTACAGTATTGGTTTTTTATCTTAACACGTTCAAACCTAGTTGGAAACTATAAATAAAATGTAAAATCTGAAATAGATTCAATGAGAACTTACCTAGTGTTTTTTTCGACTAAAAGGTAATAATCCGGAGATAAAAAAATCTCTGTTCAATCTTGTTCCTTGTTATTTCCAGGTGTTGAGTGATAGCATATCGATTATTCAGAACATTGGTAATTCAACGTAAGTGAATTAATCCAGAGATCGTTGCTCAGAAAGTAGGAATAGATTTCGACCAAGGGAACGGGAATCGATGGATAACAATACCATGGGTTAGGAAGAAAGAAGTAAAATGATGGTAAATTCTTTCCACTTCACGACGGGTTGTTTGCTTGATTTTGTCTCACGAAAAAGAGCGTTCCGCATATTCGCCTTCAAATTCAGTAGGGATCGATCTCAACACATCAACTAGACGTTCCGTCGCCTTTGCAGTCTTAAGTAATTTGGGTAATGATCCTTTGATTTTGAGTTTTCTCGTGATGAATGCTTTATTCACGTTGATTTTTCCAGTAAGGATGTCCACGTACACTCCATACGGTGCAGAAAGCACGAAACTCGTTTTTCTTTCACCTCGCCAGACGTCCGTTAACTTGCCATTTTCAATGGTAAACCCTACTATCAAGTCGTTTTGTATTCCTTTATCCGGTTCAGCTTGCACGAAAAGCGTGTAACTATCTTTCACGTTTTTTGCTAACCGTTCATATTCATCATCAGCGTTGAGTCGTTTTTTGAATTCTTCAAGATATTCGTCTGAACCCAGTAACATGTTCGATTCCTCCATTAGATTTTAACTAATATTTTTGCCTGGGGAGTCTGAGGTTGTAGTAGTTCCTTGATTCCTTGCTCTATGGTCTTTTCCAAGGGAATGGTCTTCGTGATGATCTCCTTTACCGAGATTTTCTTGCTTACTAGAAGGTTAATGGCTCGCTCGTATTCTGAAAAGCTGCAATAACTCCCCTTGATGGTGAGCTCATTTAGCACGAGGCTCATGAAATCTCCTTCAACGATGTCTGGCGGTATGCCTAAGGATAATAAAGTGCCACCTTTTTTGAGTAGTGAGAGAGCTTCCGCCACGACATCAGCTACTCCAGTTGTATCGATCACGATTTCAGCTGATGAAATTCCTAGTTTTCTTTCCATTTCCATTGAAATGTCTCCCTTGTTAGGATCGATGACCAAGTAATTGCCGATTTTTTCAACAATTTCCCGTCGATGTGGATTTGGTTCAGACACGCATACAAAACGAGTTCCAGAGAGCTTGGCAACTTGCATTGCTAAAAGTCCAATGGGTCCCGCTCCAAGGATGAGAACATCAGCTCCCACGGGAATGTTAATTTTATCAAAACCATGAAGCACTACAGAGAGCGGCTCGAGGAGAGCAGCCTCCGTGGAATCTAGTTGCTTGGGGATTTTTACCAATGCCGCCTCTGGTAAAACCGTTAGCTCTGCACAACCTCCGTTCAATGTGATTCCGGGCATTTTTATGTCGTTGCACAGTACGTAACTACCTTCTTGGCAAAATGCACAAGAAAAACACGGAATGATGGACTTGGAAACAACGATGTCCCCTCTCTGGAAGTTTTTCACGTTAGGACCAACATCCAACACTTCAGCAGAGAATTCGTGGCCAATCACCACCCCGGATTCATACGTTCCTATTTTCCATGCGGTCAGATCAGAGCCACAAATACCACAATATAGTGGCTTTAGGAGCACATCATTCTCGCTAAGAGTGGGATCATCCATCTCTTCAATCGTGATGTCTTCGATGCCATTATAAACAGCAGCTTTCATTTTTCTCACGTTTGATATTTCATTCTCTCTTTTTTATCTTCAGTTTTGTCGATCACGTCATCACGTCGGTGATGCGTGGCTTTCAAGCATCGGCATCGCGTCATCCGTGAGTCTTCTGTCGTTCCGTGCGTTGCGAGGATAAAAAACGAGTCCTCGTGGGATTACCCCTGGTCACGGGTGTTTTCTCTCT
>JAJRXH010000709.1 GCA_024276395.1 archaeon | reverse complement strand
GTCTTCCCAGCTAACTTTCCATGTAGATTCGCCATCACTTAAGGCTATTGCAGCAGTGTCCATGGGACCAATGATGTTTGCCTTGAAAGAAGGAGTCTCAACGCTTTGTAACCAACCATAGAGTTCATTGTAAGCATCCGACCCATGGAGCATCTGTTGTCCAGCGACTGTATCGAGTCCAGCGGCAATCCAGTCGACATAACTACTTAGATATACTCCATAATGAGGAGAATCAACGGTTACGAAAATATCTACTCCCATTGATTCATGTTCTTGAGCAAACATAGTTCTAGTGACAATTCCGCCCATTGATCCCCCAGCAATAGCTAATTCATAGTCTGGGTGTCCATCTTGATCTGTGTCAACGTATCCTTGTTGTGCCATTCTATCATCAAGTACGTTAATGAAATGTGCTAAATTTTCGGCATTGAGTCGGATGTCAGCGTCACCATCGAAGTAGTCGAAAATGATGATGTCGTAGCCTCTGCTATTTAGATCAGCGATGATGTCGGCATATTTTGCAGCGGCATCTTCGGCGGTATTGTCGTCGCTTGGGTCATATCCTAAGACAACAATGATGGGCTTATCCAAGGCGTCTGCACCACGCCATTCCGTGATGTATCCAGGATGACCGTTTACAGTGGGAACCTCAAATCTTTCACTCCATAACAAGGTGCTTTGCACGGTCGTTCGTTGCATTCCTAAGGCCATCACGACCAATAACGCTCCAATTAAAACGCTAACAATTGTTATTCTTTTGTTCAAGATGAAATTCTTGGTTAACATTTTGTTTTTCACCACCGAGTTCTTTCATGGCCTAAAAAATGTGGTCTTGTAAAAAATGGCATTATAAAGCTATGAAAATTCCTTCAATCTCCCTACCATTGACGATTATAAAAACATTTCGTCTTCATTAGTGATGTTAAGTGGAGAAAATGGTGTTGAAAAAATAAAATCTCCAGAAAGATGACAAAATTCGTGATTTTGAATTATTTGGTTTTCTGATCTTTATAAGAAAAGAACATTTATAAGAGTTGAATATCATAAACTTACTGAGGCCGCCATTCAAGCAATTTTTAAGAATGATAACGGTTTGTTTATTTTTTCTTAGTGATTAAGTAATCTTTTAGGATTAGTACATCGATGAGATTTTTTTTGAGAAGAATGATTCCGTCTGTTGCTGAATTTACGATTGGCATGCCATGCAAATTGAGGCTTGTATTTAATATGAGAGGAAAATCGTGATGTTCTAGTACCTGCTCGATGAATTTGCGATACCTAGGATTTTCATTCGATACGGTTTGCGGTCTCGTGGTTTTGTCGGCATGGATCACTGCTGGAACTCTCTTGACTGCCGTGTCTGTAACTCTAAAAGCACGAGTCATGAAGGGTGATTCCGTCGGGTTTACGAGGTATTCAGCAGCGTGCTCTAGTAATATCGAGGGTGCAAATGGTTGAAACCATGGTCTTCCTTTTCTAATGTTGAGCACTCGTTGGTTGTCAGCAATACTTGGATTTGCCAGCAAGGATCTGTTTCCTAATGCACGAGGCCCGAATTCCATTCTTCCCTGGATCAATCCGATGAACTTGTTATCGTTTAGCAAGGTGGGAATGATTTCCTCAGAATCAATGGTCTTGATTTTAATGATATCTTGACATTGTTGAATGGCTTTTTCAATCTCTTCCTTCGTGATCTCTGGACCTAAATAGACATGTCCAAGTCTTTCATTGTGGAGATATTTTCCTTCTACTTGCTTGATTCTGGCTAATGCCTCCAAGGCTGCTCCAACACATAGTCCTCCATCTCCCATGTGGGGAAAAACCCACAGGTCCTTGACATTTTCGCTTTCTGCAATGATCATATTGAGCTGGACGTTTCCAGCGACTCCACCGGCAAAAGAAACATTTTCGATGCCGTAAAGATCATGAGCATCTTTCATCAAGTTAGAAACCAACTTTATCAAGTGTTCTTGAGCAGATCTTGCGATCGTGAAGTGATCGTGCTTGCCAAGCAAGTGCTTTAGTTTGCGTGTCGCCCGATGTCCAACAACCTCTAGACCATTGACAAAGCTTAAACGACTTGAATCATAGTCAATGATGCATTTCAGTTCCTCATCTGGAATTAGATTCGGGGCATGAGCAGCCATGCTAGCAACCTTATGTTCATCAGACATTGGCTTGTATCCGAGGAGATCCGTGATGGATGCAAAAAAATCGCCAATGCTGTCGAGATATGAAATCGTGTGAAGAACCGTGACTCTTCCTTTTTTTCCAACGGAGATGGAGCCAGATAATCCATCACCAGCAGCGTCAAGGGTAATGACGAGTGATTGGTCAAAACCTGAAGTATGAAAGGCTGATGCCGCGTGACAAAGATGATGATCAAAAAACGTGAATGGCACGCCGGGAAATTCCTTTTCGAGATATTTCTTTAGTTCTAGCAGGCGTCTTTCTTTTCTAAAAATGCCTGCGATGGCAATTAATTTAATATTTTCGGCATCATTCTCTGGGATGGATGCTTTGATTTGAGAGAGTGAAAATTTTGGTATTCCCCGTTGATGTTTTTTTCTAGTAAATCGTTCCTCACTTGCAGCATAAAGCAACTTTCCTTCTAGATCGACAAGGCACGCTCCCGCATCATGTCCATCAGAGAGGCCGATGATGAATTCGTTCACGATAAATTTCCCCGTGCTTGTATTATCCCTATGATTGTGGGTTTTCTCATCCCTTGATAGCAGTTAGCAGAAAAACATGTGAATTGGATGCTTAATCTGTAATTTTTGTCCCAATTTCTTGTAGTCTTTTTTTCATTGATTCTTTGATCTCTGGTCGAAGTTTGGACATGGAATCTAAAAGCATAGTCTTCGTAAGCTTTCCAGCTTGAAATGCTTTTAAGAGAACATCAATGATATCTTCAGTGGTACTTAGAAAAGCTAGCGCATTTGCTGCTAATCCCCTGACTTCAGAAGTAGGATCATTAAAAAGCGCCGTTTCCAGTGCCTGCTTTGCATCAATAGCAAAGAGCTTCATTAAGGCAGCTGCCGCACGATATCGGGCTTCGACGAAGGGATCGTGCAATAGCGTTTCAATGAGTGCTGGAATGCCGCGTTCATCACCAATGTTTCCGAGAGCTACAGCAGCCCACTTCCTTACCTGTTCATCTGGGTCTGTTTTCAGTGTTTCGATGAGATGAGGTACGGCTTCTGTTCCGAGTTCATATAGTTTCCCCAATCCCGCGGCAGCCCATCGTCTTACAAGTGGGTAATCTTTCTCATTGAGAACATTTATCAGAAATTCAATCGCCAGTGGTGTCCTCATGCTGGCTATTTGTTGAACTATTCTTTTTTTCTCGTATTCGGTCTTTACTTGTTGATATTGTTGGATGAGTTCATCGAGCTTTTCGATGGGAAGTGCCTTGAACATGGCAAAAAACGCTCCGAAAAATTATTTCTTGAATTGTTGATGCATTAAGAGATAAAAGAAATTTTCTTATGGTAAAAAAATAGGAATGGGATGGGAGTAAGAGCAAGTAGGAACTTGCTTTGAATTTATTCGTCTTTTACTTTTTTTTCAAGAGTTCATCATGCTTTTTCTTTAAGAACGATGATTTTACCTCTGACATCATCTAGATAAGGAACTTCCTTGACTAGTCCAGCTTCACTGAGACTTTTTATGGCTTTGGACACCGTTCGTCGGCTTACCTTTAAATCTTCGGCAATGTCCTTGGGTCGCATGGGTCCACGATTTCTAAGGAGTTCAATCATTCTTCGGGCTGTTGGTGAGAAAGTAACTTGTTTACTCATTTTACATCACCTCATTTTTTATTATATTTTGATCATGTACCTTGTGGATTTTTTAGTGAGAGAGACCTCTTTCTTGTTTGATAAACCAAGCCCAGAAATCCCTAACCGGGCTAAAATCTCCAGATTTTAACACATCTCCCCAAATTTGGAAAATCGTCGCACGGTTAGAGACTTCCGATACTGATGCCATCCCTCTGAATGGGAGGTCGCTTAAGACCTAGTGAATTCACCGACGAGATGAATTCTCTTGAGATTTTGATATGATTTTCCTGAATGTTCAGTATTACGTCCGAACCGGAAAATTCGTTCGGTTTTTTCGGGAAAAATTCCCAAGTGAACCCATTGCTTGTAGCTTTAAAAGGACTTCGACTAACACAATTCCGAGTTTTGGACAAAAAACGTCCGATAATTTACCTTGATGTGACACGACTTCCGTAATATATTACATCATTTCGTGAGTCATTTAAACGCACGTTAAAAATATATGTTTAAACGAATTCTATATGTAGTATGGATCATATACCATCGATATTTTTTATTGGTGCTTCACTTTTCTTCTTTCATTGGTAACATTTTTATAAAAATGAAAGGTAGGCTTGGATAGAGAAAATAACGGTTATTGGTGCATCAATACTTGATAGTTGAGAAGTAGAATGTCAGAGTGCAGTGGTTTTTAAAGTAGTAATACGCGCACATAGTTGAAAGACTATAAGATACCTGGGAAAAAGCATTTGGCGTAATACCCTTGGAAATCGAGCTACTTCTTTTCTTTCGGAAAAATAATAATAATGCTTAGTGAAGTGAAAGATGATGTCATCTTCAGAAATTTCCTACATGAAAACTGGTATTCAAGGATTAGATGAATTATTAGGACAAGGTCTGCCTCGCGGATGGACCGTGTTAATCAAAGGAGAACCTGGCTCTGGAAAGACAACATTATGTTTAGAGTATTTGGTACGTCGCGCTGAAATGGGAGAACCTGGGATATTCGTGAGTTTCAATGAAACAAAGGAAGAAGTTTTGGCTACCCAGAAGAAAGGGTGGAATTGGGAAAAATGGGAAGAACAGGGACTATTAAGGTTCATCGATATGTCATTTGCACGAGTTATTGGAAGAGGACAGTTGTTAACAAAGAGTGGGAAGATTGACCTTACAGATTTCCTGAAATCTCTTTTAGAAGAACACATCAAGAAAATCGATGCAAAACGACTGGTCATTGATCCCATTACCATCATTGCAATGATGTACGATTCACCAAGAGACTTGCGTTTCATGCTTCTGCGTTTCTTTGAAATTTTAAACCGAGCTAGGGTGACGAGTTTTCTCATCTATGAATCTGCCGCCACGAGGGATACAGAGGATTTAGCACTATTTCTTGCTCAGGGTATAATATTGCTCTATAATCAAAGAAGTGGAGAATTAGGATGGTCAAGACAACGTGGTATTGAGATATACAAGATGAGAGGCGTGAATCACAAGCTTGGAGTGTATCCTTTTACTATCCACGACAAAGGCATTTCAATTAGTTCTGAATTTAGGCTTCCATCTATTTCGAGAAAATAGAAGGTTGAACCGTTGAAAAAAGTGAATGATGAAAGATTTTTTGATAATTTACCTTTCTTATCTTTTTTTGATGTTGAAATAGTCAATGATGGCAGACTTAGCGATATCTAAAGCTCCATTCACGCTAAAAGTTCCGGTATCGATCACCAAGTCTACTTTTTTGATTAGATGATCAAAAGATGTTTCGTAGAATTCGCTTAGTCTTTTCATATCAGCCGCATCGCGAGTGATGATTTTTTCAACAATCTGCTGATAATTTTTTCCCCATTCAGCTCTTTTTGGATCTGAGATTAAGCGTTTTGCGACTACTGTTGGTTCGCATTTCAAGTAGATGGTTAATCCCCAATCTCCAATGGTAAATGGGGCCATTCTCCCAACGAAAATTCCTCCTTTTTCTAGGGCAGTCTTTAGGATGGAATGATCTACAACTAGATCCATTTTTTCTCTGAATTCAGTGGAATCTTGAATGGTGGTCACGAAATGATCCATATCGACCTCATCGTAACCTTTTCCACTGGCAAATTCCCTGATGAATCTTCCAGCACTCATTATTTCGAACTCATTGTCGAAATATTCGTCCATGAAGGTCTTGATGTTAGCAGCGAGAGTGTCTTTACCCGTACCAGAGAGACCGCCAATTGCAATGATAGGATTCGGAGTCTTAGCATCCTCTGATAATTGTAGTTCTTTTAAAATGTGCTTTTCATGAGGAATGAGTTTTTTTAACCATGTACCCATATTTTATCACCTTCATTGGATGTGAACATGACTTGTAAAAGTTATTTGGTTAATTAGGGCACTCCGTTTTTAATGACAAATATTCCCTCTTTCGTCAGGAAACTGGCGATTTCTTTCCGAATATCGACAAAAGTGTTGTAAAAGAGATTTTTTATGAGGATGCCAGATTTCATTTTCCTGATGAGGTCTTCTTTTGTTGCTGATGTTGTCATTACTCTTGTTGCTGGAAAGTTGACTTTTTTTTTGCCAAGAATAATTGCTGCGCAACCATTGCTTTCCTTGCCATCCTTTTTAGCACTTCTTTGGTCGTACCCGATGTTTTTGAGAATTCCATTTTCGAAGATTAGAAACGTTTTTGTTGGAGTTCCCTCATCATCAAAAGGGCGAGCTATGATGTTTTCCGAATTGTGAGTGTCACTTAAGAGAGTAAATTCCTCGTCGAATACCATTTTTTGTTCTATGTCCAATAAAAAAGAGGAATACTGGTGAATTTTAGACCCTGTGGCGACGATACCAAGTAGGTAGATTATTTCGGCTAATGCCATTGGGTCGAGGATCGCTTTGTAAGTATCTACATCGATTTTCTTTGGTCTTGTATTAAGGATCGCTGTGATTGCCATGTCTTCAGCAGTTATTTCTAGGGGTTTAGATTTTAGTGATCGTAACGCAAGTCTTCGTGTTGCCTGTCCTTCATTTCCGTGCTTTTTTGCTATTGTTGAGATTGTTACTTTAAAGTAACTAGTTTGATATTGATTAGTGATTTGATGGCTTGATGCAAATGCTCGCGTTTCTGCAGTGAAAGTTATGTTTCCACTTACAGCTTTCACTTCTTTTTGTTGAGATGCAGTGCAAATGACAGTCTCAACTAGATTTTTTACATCTTCAGGATCCACGATTTGATTCCGACGTGGCGTGAGTCCGGCTGTTTCTGGGTAAGTTATCTTACCAGCAATGGAACCTGGAAAATCTGTGTCTTCATTAGCGACGCGCACCATTGATGTGAGTTTAGTAATGAGATGTGCTATCCTTGTTGGATCATTTGGTAGTGAACCACTAAAAGCAGCCAACTTTCGTCCAATGGCGATTGCTATTTTTAGAATGGATCCTACTCTGATGACATTTTGCGTGATGTGATTTCTAGCGAATCTATTGGAGATTTCCTTCGTCTCTACCAAGTAAGCAAGTGTTTCGGAAGCGCCCTTGTTACCAGCAATGTTACAAATTTTTTCAGCAGTGGACATCAAATTTTCTGTCATCATTGGGCCACCAGTTTTTTAATTACAGCCGTCATTAATTGGCAATTCCGATTTTAATCTTGTTGAATCTGACCCAAGGATCACCATGTGACGCAAACCCGGCTTGTACAGGATTTCCCTTCCCACAATAAGGTAACCCATATATCTGGTATTGTCTCGTGAGTCCGTCTACGGCGTTCCAAAAACGCGGTGTATATCCTTGGTAAGTCACGTTTTTTAGCGGATGCTGAATTTCACCATTCTTGATAAAATAACCGATTTGAGTATTAAACTGAAAGTTAAGCCTCATATCATCAATGTTGTGACTTTTTCCGTGTAATGCATAAATTCCTTCCTTGGTATCGGCTATCAATTCGTCGACGTCCACGTATCCATCTCTTTGAGGAGTCATGTAAACATTGGCTATTCGGATGGTGGGTACGTGATGAATGCTTTCCGCCTTCGAATTCCCATTACTTTGACTGAATCCCATCATTGAAGAAAACTCAACATCTGTTTCATAATTTACGAAGATTCCTTGATTAATGATTCGATACTTCTTTTCTTTGGTGCCTTCGTCATCATACATATAATGTCCTAGCACGTGAGGTATGGACGGATCATTAACGATGGTGACGAGTTCGTTTCCATACTTGAAGGGATCTAATTTTTCTGGAGTCAGAAAACTCGTGCTAGCAAGATCAGCCTCATATCCTAGAACCCTATCTAATTCACTGGCATGAGCGTATGATTCGTGTATGGTTAATCCTAGTTGGAACGGATCTAAAATGAGAGAAAATTCTCCTTTCGGGCATTTTTTGGCTTTTTTTGCTAGTAATGTTGCTTCATTACTTACGATTTCTGCCATTTTTTCTGGTTGGTTTCGTTCGATGAATTCCAGCCAGCCGACACTCTCGTGATTTTGTAATGATCTTCCTTGTAGTTCTCCTCCAGTTGATTTTGCCAAAACAAAGAGTACCATTCCAGTATGTCCAAGGTGTTGTTCAATTTTTGCTCCTTCAGAACTAAAAAAGTAGAT